>JAPDPQ010000017.1 GCA_034506395.1 candidate division KSB1 bacterium
ACATCGTTTCCCCATTCATTCGCTTAGGTTGACGCTTATGGCCAACTGGCGGATCGAAATGACTGAGAGGTGAGTTTTCGTTCAGGCACTTGATAGCAAATACACAACCCATTCTGAACGCCGTTAGGGGTAAAATGTGATACAAATATAGAGTATGTTTGCCTGATTAACTTTTGCTTGACATTCTTTACTTTTTTTGTATATTTATAAAAGCTGAGCTTCAGATGCAGTAATACTGAGGGGTGCTTTAAATATGATAGTTGGCTATAACTATTACGTTTTAATTAAGCGAGCAAATAACATTGGAAGTACCGCTTATCATTATCAAACTTGTGGCTAAGAATAAATTTGGATTTTCTACCAAAGCGTTTAATCAGCTCTATACCGGACGATATGATCTGGAAGATTTGAAAAATTCCATACTTTATGGGAGACTCATAAAAAAAGAGCGAGATGAAACAGGATTGACCCATTATAAATATATCATTATCGGCCCGTCTAAAGCGGGGGAATTAATTTATTCCTGTGGCAAGATAATTCGTCGTGACGATATCGAATATTTTATCATTACCTTTCATGAGGTTCATTGAATATGAAGCAACAGAAGACATACAAATGTCCTTTTTGTGGACAGGGAAAAATGATTACCAAAATTATAGATCACGAAATCGTTGATGGTACTGGTAATACAGTGGTCATACCCAATATTGAAGTCGATATTTGTAATCATTGTGGTGAAAAATTTTTTGGATACGAAGCGGCATTAACGCTGGAACAGGTCAAGAAAAACGCCAATCAGGTTATATTGAATCTGAAACCAGAACTGTACCAACGAATCTCCAGCCTGGCTGAGAAGCATAAACGCAGTTTTAATGATGAAGTCAACTATCTTCTGGAATCAACGCTCTCATAAATTACAGGTTTTGTTTTGATACGTGACCGTCATCCAACAATTAGCCTTTGGCGCCAACCTAACAACCCCGAAGAGGTGAAATATTTATAGATAGTGCTGGAACGAAAACTATTAAATTTTTAGCATCCATGTCATTCCGAACGAAGTGAGGAATCTGGTTGCATTGAGATCATTTCATTTTCAGATTTCTCTCCGCCAACTGGCAATTGGCGTCGACCTAAGAGGGAAATGTCATTCTGAGCGACCGCAGGGAGCGAAGAATGCCTTGATTTATCGAAAATATGTGCGTTTCGCGAAAGGATTCTTCGTCGCTTCGCTCCTCAGAATGACATCGTTTCCCCATTCATTCGCTTAGGTTGACGCTTATGGCCAACTGGCGGATCGAAATGACTGAGAGGCGAGTTTTCGTTCAGGCACTTGATAGCAAATACACAACCCATTCTGAACCCCTTTAGGGGTGAAATGTGATCCAGATAATGATAAGATTGTGTAGATTTGTTGCAAAAATCCCGTTCAAACATGCCACTCCTACGGAGTTGAGAAGCTTAATCAAACATTTTTCTATAAACATTCTGCTCCTAACGGAGTTGAAAATCGTTGAGCCATGCTTAAGTTGACGCCAATGGCCCATTGGCGGGTAACGGTTACATTGGTCAGAAAAGAGGAGTTGCTAATGAACAAATTTTTCCCTTTCATTCTGTTGCTTTTTCTCATTTTCATCATTCCAGTCCATGCCGACGAAGGCATGTACCCCATCAGCGACATCCAGAAATTGGATTTGAAAGCCAAAGGATTGCAACTCGAGCCGCTGGACATTTTCAATCCCGATGGCATCAGTCTGGTGGATGCCATCTGCAAGGTGGATGGCGGCACTGGCTCGTTCGTCTCTCCCGACGGCCTGATTCTGACCAATCACCATATTGCATTTGGCGCGGTGCAGGCGGCCAGCACCCCGGAACACGATTATCTCAAAAATGGCTTTCTGGCGAAAAATAAAGCAGAGGAATATCCAGCTAAAGGCTTCACCGTGCGCATCACCGAATCGTATCAGGACGTATCGGACGAGGTGCTGAGCGCGGTCACCGACCAGATGGAGCTGGCTGAGCGCAGCAAAGCCATAGATAAGAAGATCAAGGAAATTGTCATCGAAGCGGAAGAGTCCAATCCTGGCAAACGGGCCGAAGTCGCTGAGATGTTCATCGGCAAGACCTATGTGCTGTTCATTTACACCTATTTGAGAGATATTCGGTTGGTCTATGCCCCGCCACGCGGCATCGGCAATTTCGGAGGCGAGGAGGATAATTGGACCTGGCCGCGTCACACCGGCGATTTCTCATTCATGCGGGCTTACGTGGCGCCAGATGGCACGCCTGCAGATTATTCGCCAGACAATGTACCCTATCGTCCCAAAAATTATTTAAAGATCGCGCCCCAGGGCGTTGATGAAGGCGATTTCGTGTTCATCCTGGGTTATCCGGGCCGAACCTATCGGCATCAGACTTCGTTTTATCTGGCCTATGAGCAGGAAGTCCGCATGCCCTACGTGGTGCAATGGTATCAATGGCAGATCGAGCTGATGCAACAGCTCAGTCGCGGCGATCGGGCGATTGCATTGAAGCACGATGGCCGCATCAAATCGCTGGCCAATGTTGAGAAGAATTATCGCGGCAAGTTGCTTGGCATGAGGCGGCTGAATCTGGTGGAGAAAAAGCGCGCCGAGGAGCGGGAACTGCAGCAATTCATCGAGGCCGATTCGACGCGAAGGGCAAAATATGGGAATCTGCTGAACGAGATCGAAGCCATCTATCAGCAGATGCGAAGTCAGGCTGAGCGAGATCTGGTATTGACCTATCTGCTGCGAAGCTCGACAGCATTGAACAATGCTTACACGGTTTACGAGGCGTCCATCGAGCGCCAAAAGAAGGACCTGGAGCGAGCCAGCTCCTATATGGATCGCAATTTTGATCGCACCAAAGAGCGGCTGTTTTTGAACCTCAGAGAATATTATGAGCCCAGCGACCGGGCGATTTTCAAAGCGATGCTGCTGCGGGCGGCCCAATTGCCAGCAGCGCAACAGATCCCAGCGATCAAGAAATTGTTCGGCACCAAGAATCCCGAGCAAGCGATCGATCGTTTTTTGGATAAAGCCTACCTGCAAACGGTGATGACCGATGAGAAAGCGCTGGCGGATTGTTTCAAACGGTCGCCGGATGAGATTAAAAAGATAGATGATCCGTTTATCAAGTTGGCGATGGACCTGTATCCTACATATAAACAGCGGGAGGAGCAGAACCGCAGCCGCCAGGGCGCTATCGACAAGCTGTACGCCCAACTGATCGATGTGAAGAAGGATTTTCTGGCCAAAGATTTCGTCCCGGATGCCAATGGCACCTTGCGGCTCACGTATGGTTACATTCGGGGCTATTCCCCGCGCGATGCCATCTATGCCGCCCCGATCACCACGGCGACTGGTATTCTGGAGAAGGCCACTGGCGAGGAGCCGTTCGATGCGCCGCAAAAATTGATCCATTTGATCAATGCACAAGATTTCGGCCGCTTTGCGCATCCGAAATTGAACAGCGTTCCTGTGGCCATTTTGTACAACATGGACACGACCGGCGGGAATTCTGGCAGTCCAGTTTTAAATGCTCGGGGTGAACTGGTAGGCCTCAATTTCGATCGAGCGTTCGAAGCGACCATCAATGACTATGCCTGGAGCGAAGCGTACAGCCGTTCCATTGCGGTGGACATCCGCTACGTGCTCTGGGTGACGGAGAAGGTAGCGGGAGCTGAGCACCTGCTACAAGAGATGCAGGTAGCGGATTGATGGAGCGAAGGATGATGCACTGGAGTTAAGCATTGGAGTTAAGCCGTAAGGCTTTTAGGAAGAACTATGAACCAAAATTTGAAGGAGCTTCACTGAAGTTAAGCCGTAAGGCTTTTAGACAGAAATATAAACTAAAATTTGAAGCAGTTTCACTGGAGTTAAGCCATAAGGCTTTTAGTCAAAAATATAAACCAAAATTTTAAGGAGTTTTCCATGCGTCGGTTTTTCTTTTCTGTACTCGTTGGAATATTTGTCACAACAACTCTGACTTGTTCGTTTGCTTCGGAAACGCATCCATTTTCGGTACACGACATGCTGGCGATGGATCGGATTTCAGAGCCCCAAGTGTCGCCCGATGGCAAATGGATCGCGTTCACGCTGCGCAAGACCGATCTGGATGCCAATCGGGGACGCACGGATGTTTGGCTGGTCGATGTTGAGGGCAAAAATTTGAAACAATTGACCTCGCATGCGGCTGGGGATTTCAATCCGCAATGGTCTTCCTGCGGGAAATATATCTGGTTTCTGTCGACCCGCTCCGGTTCATCCCAAGTATGGGGGATCGGTATTGATGGGGGGGAAGCGCGGCAGTTCACGGATTTGCCGCTGGATGTGAGCAATCTGAAGGTCTCGCCATACAGCAAGCACCTGGCATTCACCATGGAGGTGTTCGTGGGGCTATCTCCTTCGCAAACCAAAGCGCGATTGGATGAAATGGAAAATCGCAAGGCCAGCGGCCGTATTTACGATCGGCTGTTCGTTCGGCACTGGGACACCTGGAAGGATGGTCGGCGCTCGCATTGGTTTGTGATGCCCATCAGCGGCGGCGAGCCAGTCGATGTGATGGCCCAGATGGACGCGGATGCACCGTCCAAGCCGTTCGGCGGTATCGAAGAAATGGCGTTCACGCCCGATGGCAAGGGGATCGTATTTGCGGCCAAAGATGTGGGCAGGGAAGAGGCCTGGTCCACCGACTTCGATCTGTATTATGCGCCGCTGGATGGATCGCAGCCGCCGAAATGTTTGACCGAGGCCAATCTGGCCTGGGATACGCAGCCAGTCTTTTCGCCCGATGGCAAAACCATGGCCTATCTGGCCATGTCCCGTCCCGGTTATGAAGCCGATCGCTTTCGCATTGTGCTGTACAATTGGTCAGACGGCTCTACAAGGGTACTCACCGAAAGCTGGGATCGTTCGCCATCATCGATCTGTTGGTCCAGCGACGGCAAGACCATCTTCGCCACAGCGGATAATTTAGGACAGACCTCGCTGTTTGCCATCGATGTCAAAACTGGAGCGGTGAGGACCGTGGTGAGAGATGGCACGGTTGGCTCGCCCAGCGCGGCAGGGAAGCGGATCGTCTATGCGCTTGACCATCTGAAATCCCCAGTGGAGCTTTGGTCGGTCAATCCCGATGGCAGCGATGCGAAGCCGATTACTCGCATCAACGCCGAGAAACTGGCCAAAGCGCGCATGGGTGATTTCGAGCAATTCACTTTCAAAGGTTGGAACGATGAGACGGTCTATTGCTACGTAGTGAAGCCAGTCGATCTCGATCCCTCGAAGAAGTATCCGGTGGCGTTTTTGATCCATGGTGGCCCTCAAGGATCGTTCGGCAATCATTTTCATTATCGCTGGAATCCCCAGGCGTATGCTGGTGCCGGCTATGCCGCGGTAATGGTGGATTTTCACGGTTCCACAGGCTATGGTCAGGCGTTCACTGATGCGATCCGTGGCGACTGGGGGGGCAAGCCGCTGGTAGATTTGCAAAAAGGTCTGGCCGCAGCCCTGGCACGCTATCCCTGGATGGATGGCGATCGAGTCGGCGCTCTGGGCGCGTCGTTCGGCGGTTATATGATCAACTGGATCGCCGGCAACTGGAACGAGGCGTTTAAATGTCTGGTGAGCCACGACGGCAACCTGGATGAACGGATGGCCTATTTCGATACTGAGGAGCTTTGGTTCCCAGAATGGGATCATGAGGGCACGCCCTGGACCAATCCCGAAGGATATGAAAAGCATAATCCCATCAATTTTGTCAAGAATTGGAGGACGCCGATTTTGGTGATCCATGGCGCGCTGGATTTTCGCGTCGTGGAAACCCAGGGTATCTCAACATTCACTGCAGCCCAGCGATTGGGAATTCCCAGCAAGTTTCTGTATTTCCCGGATGAAAACCATTGGGTATTAAAGCCGCACAATTCGATTTTGTGGCACGAAACGGTCATTGGCTGGTTGGATCAATGGCTCAAACAATGATCGCTTCGGAGCACCATGATAATTTCTGGGATGGATTTTTGTAAGCGGGATGATTGTTTAGCTGGCGATTTTTTCAAGACGATCTATGGCAGTATGATTGCCAGCGAGATGATTCGAAGCTGATTAATTTTGCGGCAGGAACGGCGAAGAGCTTTCCTGCCGTTTTTTATTTTAAAATTGAGACTTCAACTTGTGAAAAAAATATCGAAAATCTTTATGTCAGTAATGGGAACGCTGGAGTTTTTTAATTTTGATAGATACCAGGTCAAAAGATGCCTGGTTTCGCAGGCATGACAGGTAATTTTGATGTGTTTGAGTTTTTCAGACCTCTATTAGAAAAACTAATAGAGCATTGTGCTATAAGATAAGGTCCATTGCTCTCTTTATTTTTGATGGCCGATTAATATAGCACGCAAATTGAACCTAAGGCTTTCAACCCCGCGGACTTGGAGTGGCGCTACTGTCGCCTGAAATTCCAAACTATAAAATGATCTACTCCCAATAATCCGGTCGTATCAATATCAGAATGAAGTACCCGAAAGGACGATTCGTCATGCCATTGGCGGACAGTTCTTCAAAATGACAACCTTTTCTCTCCTGCTCACCTGAAAAGTTAGTGGGATTCGCTGCGATGAATTCATTTTATGAAGCATTGGTTGTTGTGCTAAGAACGATCGATTGAGCCATTTCCAATTACCCCCTTTTCCAATTACCCGATTTTGTAATTCTACTTTCAAATTTGTGACCTGATAGGCAATTTACCACGGTATTTCCATGTTATCGCTTGCAGAACTTGGTATTATTTTCTTTCGGTAGCGGCGTTGCTAATTAATGGGATTTTTATGGCTTAATGAGGACTCAAAAAGTTATCAATTCATCATAATCTTGATCTGAGAGTCGCTGATGGCGATGTGGTATTGATCTTGCAAAGAATTGATTAGCAGCGGATCGAGATAAAAAGCCAACTTTCGATCGCGCGAATGACTGAGTTACAAAACGATTAGTTTAAAAAATAAGCTGAATTGTGGCCCTCTGAGGTTTTGACCAGCGGCTTCATTAACGTAGCACCATGGAAGGGGCATGGTCACGGGGGAAAGCAGGGCCGAAAGAAAGAACCTTGGCGTGGCGAAAGAAACGCAAAGGGGGCAACAAATTCGCCACGACCGTAATCCGAGAGAATGAACCATGAAAAACATTTTTTTCAAACGACCAGTATTTTATCTCCTGCTCTTCTATTATTTCATTGGGCTGGGAGTCCAGGGGGTTGAGGTCAGCCTGGCACAAGGGTTCAATATTTATCATCCAGCGGAGGTCATTCATCCTTGGGTATCGGAGATCAATCCTGCGGTGATTTCCGCTCAATTTACTCGAGTGGCCGTTGGGCTGAAGGTTTTTCATCTCGGTTTTCTGCCGGGACAAAGCCTTGCCATGCGAGAAAGCCGGATCAATGCCAGTTTTCCGTTCTATCTGCCGTTGGATCTAGGGACTGGCTGCGACTTGCGGTATTTTTCGGCGGGGATCTATTCTGAATTAACCGCTTCTCTAATGGTAAGTCGACGCATTCTCAGCAATCTCTCTTTGGGAATGAAGATAGGCGTGGGGCATTATGGATTTGCCAGAGAAGATTTTCATTTGGTGGACCTGAATGATCCACTCTTGGCAGGCGGTCTCGGGAAAACCAGCTTGAACCTTGGTTTCGGGCTGTTCTATAACCCGGGAAACTGGACAATGGGAATCGGTCTCGATCATTTGAATCGGCCTGATGTGGGTCGTCAGACCAGTGCGCCATTGCCCATGGAGATCAGTACCGCGGTGGGTTATCAGGTGGGGCGATTTATACCGAGCCTGCTGTTGCATCATGATGGCACCTATGTGCGCTATGGGGTTGCGATCGCTGCGCGGCAGGAACGGTTTGGGCAGGTCCGACTCTCCTTCGAAAGCACCATGCCGTTTAAAGTGGAGGCTCAGTTCCAATTGTCGCGCGACAATAGCTTGCACTATGGAGTAGACCTTCCGACCGATGAGCTCAGCAGTGTGTCGCTGGGATCGCATGAGATTGTGTTTACTCGGATCTTGGATCGAGGGCCAGACATCGGTCAACCGACAATGCGGCTTTCGACCGATTCCATGCGCATCCACGAAGAGACCGTCGTGCGCAGCATGTCCCCAGGGTTAACCTCCTGGCAGATCAGCTCTATCAGCGGCTTAGTGCCCGAGTTCTTGGATGTGAACGGTTCTGGTCAAAACATGCTGGTCATCCCCACTGGGCCTTTGAGCCGCTATGAAACCGATGCAATTCGGAAACAGCGCTATGCTCGACTGGGGCAAGAAATCAAACAGAAACTTCAGGAGCATCCTGAGGTGAGCTTGATCTTGCAAACCGATGATCAGTCACTGGGAGATGCCCGTTCTCTGAAACAATATCTTGTGCAAACCGGCATTTGCAAGGCAGAGGCGGTGGGAATCGCCCGGGTGAATTCATCAGGAAAACTGAAATTAGATGGATTTGAACCAGGGCAAATGACGCAGACGCGCAAAAAGGCGAAATGCTCCGATGAGAAATTGGTGATCAATTTAGAATTGCCCGGCAAAATCAAAAAAGTAAAAGAATGGAGCTTGTTCATCAAGAATCACAAGCAGGAGGTGGTGCGGACGATTAAGGGGATCGAACGATTGCCAGAGATGATCGAATGGGATTGGAAGGATGAATGGGGCGTTCTGGTCTCTCCCGGGCAATATAGCTGCCATCTGGTCGTGAAATCTTTGACAGGGCAGGAGCGGCTGGCTCAATCGATACCAATTCATGTATCACGGACCAGCCGTACCGTGTACCTCCGCTTCAGCCCAGAGAAATCAGTCCATGCGTCGAAATTGAATCCGTAAGATCGAACGAAGCTCTGAAAATGAGAATCAATGGAAAATGAATAGAGGAGAATAGCTGTGATTCATAAAAAAGAAATAGCAATAGGGGTAAAGGATTGGCGAAAGGCCGTCATCGCGGGGGTGATATTCATCGCAACAGGGATGCTTTGGTTGGATGTTTGGGCAGTTCCTCCGAGCCAGACACCGGCCCTGGCTTCGGCAGGTCAAATGGCCCAATCGGGATCGAGATTGGAGCGGCTGACAGCTTGGGATATCATCCAAATGAACGACTGGTTTTTATGGCCATTTGTGCTAATTACTGGAGCGGGTATCATGCTCAATGTTCATCGGGTGTTGTTTGAGTATCGCGATCGGACGCGGTCGCAGGCGCTGTTACATGGGAAAATTCAGGCCAATGGGATCCGCAATCTGGTGCAGATGGTGCGTTCCAGTCGGACTGGCAGCTCCAGCCGGGCGGCACGATTGTTCTATCAGATCATCGCCACATTTGATAAGACCAATCAGGCGCAGCCAATTAATGATGACATCAATCATTTTTTGTCCGCGGAGCGGGAGACGTTCGAGCGGTTCAGCCGAGTGAATGGCTTCCTATCAGAAGCCGCTGGGGCGCTCGGTCTGCTGGGCACGGTCTGGGGCATCTTTGTCACTTTTTACACGGCCAATTTCGATGGGCCATCGATTTTGCGAGGCATGAGCATCGCATTGGTGACGACGTTAACTGGATTGATTATCAGTCTGCTGCTCAATTTCAGCGGTACCTATTGTTATACCATGTTCAATCGGCAGATCAATTTGCTGATGAACAAGGCCGAAGAACTGCGGCAAGCTCTGCTTTATTTGGAAAAGAAGTCCAATGGCAATGGGACGCCAGCGCCGGTGAGAGAAGAGCCGGTCGGTTATCGTGTCCCAGAGCCAGATGCACCGCCAAAAAGGCCAGCCCAGGTTAGGCCGGCAATCGATTTCAGCTATTAATGAATGAGTGAAAAAGGAGGATCTGATGCTAGAATCAAAATGATGGGGGGTTCCGATGGCAAAAACGTGCTAGAACTCCTCAAATTAAGTATGCAATTTCAATGCGGAATGTGTGTTCCGAAACGGGGGTTAACAGGACATGACAGAATATTCAATTATAATCCACCAAGAATCTAAGGTTGAGATGAGCAGAAAAATCGGGTGGTCGATATGGATCGGGATAAAAAAAATATCGCAGCCGGGGGAGTCAAACGTGCGACGGGGGGAAGGAGTTATAGCTGGCGAGTTGGACCCTGGCTATCGGGTCGTATTCGATTCACCATTTTCATGGCGGTCTTGGCGCTGCTTTGCAGCCTCACTTCGGGGTCTGTTTCGGACTGCGCAGCCAGCCATTCTGGAGCGAGTAGCCAAGATAGTATTAGACTGGTTTATGATCAAATTAACGCTGGTAATTTTCCGCGGATTGTTTCCCTGGTTTCCGTGTTGAACAACGCCGGTCTGGTCATCGGCAAGCTCGATGAAAATAATTTCATCGTGCATGAGGATGGTGTCCGAGAGCTTCCCATCGAGGTGATCGAATTGCCGTATGCCAAGGATGGGATCAATGTGGTGTTGACCATTGACCGGAGCAGCAGCATGACTGGCAAGCCGCTGGCCGATGCCAAAGCGGCGGCCATCAAATTTGTTGATCTGATGCAGGGGAACGATCGATCGGCCGTGGTGAGCTTTTCCAAGACAGCCTGGACCGAGGTCGGTTTTACCAGCAATAAGGACTCACTTAAGGCGGCCATTTCAAGCCTTGTTCCGTTCAATTGGACCGCGGTTTATGATGCTGTGATCCATTCCGTGGAATTAATTACCGATGATTTGAAGAACCGGGCGATCATCCTCTTAACAGATGGAGGGGATAATTCCAGTGTTCATTCGTATCAAGAAGCGCTGAACGCTTGTTTGAACAATGAGATCCGGGTGTTTTGCATTGGCTTGGGCCTGCAGCCGAATAGCGATGCCGAGAACGTGTTAAAACATCTGGCAACAAATACGGGCGGTCTGTACTTTCGTAGCCCCACCTCGAGCGATTTGGAGGCGATTTATCAAGCTATTTCAAAATTGTTGCATCATCGGTATCAGGTGTCTTATACCACGCACAATCCGGCCAAGGATGGCACATGGCGACATGTGAAGATCACGGTTATGGTCAATACCAACACCAGTGCCGATACGGCGCGTTATTTGGCCCCCTATGAACCAGATCCAGTCGATCCCATTGACGATCCCGTGGACCCAATCGATACGGTGGTGGTTCGGCCGCCAGATCCGGTCTTTGAGGTAAAACCCAATCCATTCACTCCCAATGATGACGGTTATAACGATTATGTGGAGTTCAAAAACGGCGATGAGCCGCCGATGGAATGGAGCATCACTATTATGGATCGAAGTGGTCGATTGGTTCGGCAGCTTCTGCCAGGACAGAATGTCTGGGACGGTCGGGATAAGTCTGGTGCAATGATGCTGCCCGGAACTTATTTGTTCCTGGTTTCCAATAAAGATCAATTGATCCACCGCGGATTCATTCAATTGATTCGATAGAAAAGTGGAGTTCAAATTTGGGTAAACCAATTTTGAGAGAACAAATTGAATTTTAGAAAAAAGAAATTGATGCAAGCGGGGAATTAAGATGATTATTGAAACGAGACGATCTGGCCGTACGACGGTAAGGGCGGAAGTGACCGCAAGAGCTTTAAGCTTGATGATTAGATTGCTGCTATTTTTCACATGCTCGGTCATTTGGGCAAATCCCAAGTCACTGGGGGAGGCCGCTCAAGACAGCATGAAGCTGAATTACAACACGATTGACGCTCGGGGATTCCCGCGCATCGTTTCCATTGTTTCCATCATGAATCAATTCGGTTTTGTGGTGGGCAAGTTGGATGAGAACAATTTCATCGTTCATGAAGATGGAGTGCGAGAGCTTCCGATTGAGGTGGAACAGCTCTCTGGTGGGCAAATGGACATCAGCGTAGCGTTGGTGATCGATCGAAGCGGCAGTATGAGGGGAAAGCCGATTGAGGATGCGAAGAACGCCGCGTCGATCTTTGTGGGGCTGATGCAGCGGGAGGATCGGTCAGCGGTGGTAAGCTTTAACCACGAGCCACGAACCGACTGTCCATTCACCAAAAATATCGATTCGCTCAAGGCTGCCATTTCCAAAATTGAGTCGCTCGGCGGTACAGCGATCTTCGATGCCCTGATCCATGCGGTCTATTTGATGAATCCCAGCCTCAAGAATCGGGCGATCATTTTGTTGACCGATGGAGCGGACAAAGATAGCTATCACACTTTTCAACAAGCCCTAACGACACTGATCGCCAATGAAGTGCAGACTTTTACGATCGGTCTGGGATTGAATCAAAATAGCCCTGAGGAAAATGTGCTTAAAGAGCTGGCTTCGAGGACCGGTGGAATGTATTTCTACAGTCCCACCTCAGATGATCTGGAGGCGATCTATCGAGCGATCCACAAAATGCTGCATAGCCAGTATCGTATCACCTATACGACGCACAATCCCGCAAAAGACGGGACGTTGCGGCATGTGCAGATCGATGTGATCGTGCGTGGCAATACCAGTGCTGATACAGCCAGCTATCGCGCCCCCTATGAAGGCCGATTCGATCCAGTTGACACAGTTAAAGTTGATCATCCCAGCTTTGAAGTGGTTCCCAATCCGTTTACGCCTAACGATGATGGTTTTAATGATTATACCGAATTCAAACCAGGAGAAAGTGTTCCAGATCAGTGGACCATCACCATTTTGGATCGCAGCGGCCGGTTGATAAGACAACTAACCAATGGCGAGCGCGCCTGGAACGGTCGCGATGAGTCTGGGCAGCTTATGCTGCCAGGAACCTATCTGTATCTGGTGTTCGATCGGGACGCAGTGATCCACCGAGGCTTCATTCAGCTCATTCGATGAGCGATGGGAATAAGTGACGCAATTGATGCCTTGTATTGTAGTCTTTCATACGAAACGAATACAGGCGTCGACATCTTTAATTGTTGCGCGATGGATTGGTCAGATCATGAAATCCGATGGGTTTAAAAAATGAGGACCTTATTTCCATAGGTTGGCGGTGGGTAACAGTTGATCAATTATTAAATCACTAAATGTTGAACTAATGAATCAAGGAGAGTGCTTATGTCAAGACGGACAAAGGCAGTACCAGTGGGTCGGAAAGCTGGTAACGGACGGGGGATTTTATGGGGATTACTTATCGTTGTGTTATGTTTCTCAGCCGCCTTCGCTGATGGAAATGAAAAGTTGGCCGTTACATTGCCAATGTATCGCGGCAAGTATGATGTTGGGGTTGTGAGCCTTGGTTCCTTTGGCTTGCGGGGCGATGCCACTACTTTGATGAAAATTCCGGAAAATGCCCAGATCATCGCTGCATATGTGTATATGAGTGGCTACTCGAACCTTACTCCAGATCAACTGGGCGATATACTGGTGACCGTCAGCAATGGCCAAGATACCAAGACCAAAGCGGCTAAGTGCATTGGTTATTCGCAAGAGGGCGATAAGCAGCGGTTCACCTACCGCGCGGATGTGAGCGATGTGGTAACGATCGGCGAGAAGCGCTATCATGTGCAGAGCAAACAGTTGCCAGCTCAGCCCACCAGTGGCCGATTATACGGTGGTGGCTTGGTTGCGATTTACAGCTTGCCGAACTATCCTGAATCCGAGATCTGGATCGCGGATGGGCTGGACTTTTTTGCCGCTGGTCAAGGATATCCTGCGACCAGTACGGTGGTATTTCCATTCAGCGGGAATCGTTTTGAGCGATACGGTTCGGTGAAGATTTTTGCTGGCATGGATCAGCAGAATACCGCGTCGGCGATTTGGTATCAGGTGGGCCACGGCAATCCGCCTCAATCTGGGATCATCGATCAAACTGGTGCGGTGGATTACAACAATTCATCGAACTCCAATCCCAGCGTCGATACCGATCCCATTCAGGACGGCTTGGGCGTACGTCGCGCTTGGTCCATGGTAGAATTTATGATCCCCGTTGGCTCGGAGCAGGACTGGGCGGCGTTCCAGTTGGAATCGCAGACTGATAATTCCAACAAGCAGCCGATGAGCGGAGTTTGGAACATGGTGGCGTTCAAGCTGCCACTGGAGGAGACTGGGATCGGCGTCATCGGGGATCGGGTGTTCCACGATAAGAATAAGAACAAGGTTCGCGATCAGATGGAAGCCGGAATTCCCGCAGTGTTGGTCTCACTTTACCAAGATAATGGCGACAACACCTTCGATCCCAATAGCGATACCTTTGTCGATAGTGTCCGGACCAATCGGCTGGGCTTCTATATTTTCCAAAATTTGAAGTTTGGGACCTATTTTGTGGACATCTTCCATCCGCGGATGAATGAGAGCGGTGTTGAACTGACTACAAATAATGACCCGGCCGGTCCCATTCAAGTTGTCGATGGCAATGCGATCTTGGACGTCGATTTCGGGTTCTGCTACAGCGGGCAGCGCGGCAATCGACAATTGCAGTTCAATTCGTTTAATTTCCAGAGCGATACCAATGGGGTCTGGCTAAATTGGTCTACTTTCGCTGGCACCGAGAATCTGGGATTCGATGTGTTCCGCAGCTTATCGCAGATGGGCAACTTTACGCTCATCAATCCAGACGTCATCCCGGCGGCGAACAATCAAAATGGCTTTAATAATTACTCTTTCTTTGACCCAGATGTCGAGCCAGGCCAGACCTATTATTACAAAATCTCGGATGTAACTATTGATGGTGAGGCGACCGCGACCTACGGCCCTGTGGCTGTTACGGCTGGTACAACTCGAATTGCAGAAGAAACCTCAGCACTCAGAGCCCCTGTTGGCTATGAATTGGGAAATGCTTACCCCAATCCGTTTAATGGCCAAACCGCAATTCAGTACTCGCTGGCGAGGCCCGCTGATGTTTCGATTGCGATTTATAATTTGCAAGGCCAAAAGATTCGAACCTTATTGTCCGAACGCCAAACCGCTGGCAACCACACCGTCCATTGGAATGGCCATGATGAATTGAATCAGCCAGTCGGCAGCGGCGTTTATCTGTATCGAATCACTATTAATAACTCCAGCGAGGCAAAGCGGGTTGTCTATCTGAAATAGCTGACGTCAGAACCGATCTGGCACGGGGAATCCAGTTTTCACAAAATGAAAAATTGCAATTCGGTTTCCCTTTCGTCTGGATTCCAGCATGGGCAGAAGCCTCCCGATAGCAAAGAGCGCCGCTATCGGGAGGCTCTCCCTGATCGGACCAGCAATGAATTGACGAGACAAAACAATAAGGAGCGGTAAACAGTGGGGAAATACAATTTAATGATTCGGCTGATCGATGTGGTATTTATTTTGTTGTTCGGTTTTATTGCAATCTCGCAGATCGGCATAAGTGCTGCGATCGATCCGGCCAAGAGTTCCGAAGCGGATCAAAGCGGGCCTGATGCCCCGATCGAAGTGATCATTGGTGTCAGTTCGGATGGTAGCTATCCGGTCGAGGCGGGCAATTTGGTATTGCGGAATATCCGAGAGGTACGAGGCTATCTAGCGCAGAAGATGACCGAGGCAGCAGCGCGAGGAGTGCCGGTGGGAGTTCGAATTCGCGCAGCATGGGATTCATCGGTGGAGCACAGCCTAGCCGTGGCTCGATTGTGTCGCGAACTGGGAATTCCAAAGGGGCTGGATGTGATCAAAATGAAGACGGAATAGGAGCATGGGAGATGAATTCGAATTTAATGATCCGATTGATCGACGTGGCGCTAATTATTTTGATGGGGTTTATTGCTATCAGTCGGATACGGACCGAATATATTGATCTGCCATCTGCTGGCGAAAGCGAAACCAAGCTCCATCTGCCACATGAGGCGAAATTGGTTGTGGATAACAGCAGGTACAATTTTGAAGACAACGGTCGTCGCTGGAGTTGCAATAGCTTAAATGAGCTAGAGAGCTTTCTGGCCGACAAGAATCTTTACTATAAAGGACGAAACATGAAACTGGTGGTCACTATTCAACCGCGGCGATCGGTGATTATGCAGAACCTGGTGAATGTGTTGGATATTTGTCAACGACATCAAATTGAAAAGAATCTGGATTATGAAAACTATTATTAATTATCTGAAGAACGGTGAAGACCTGAGAACTTTATCAGGTGGAATCACCCTGGTGATTCTGTTGCTGATGTTCATTATTGCGCAGATTATAGCATTGACGAGTATGATCAATTCGCCGGTCTCCAATGAGCCGAAAATGGAACTGAAGGAGCTGGTGAGATTGGAGTTTCGGCCAAAACCAGAACGAGAAATCCCAAAGCAACTGAAGCTGGATGTCACAACGCAGCCGATTGTACCGCAACCGAAACCAGATATTCAGGCTTCGCCAGAGCCCCAGCAGCCGATAGTGGCAGCAGCAGCGGTGGCTCAAGGTTTTGATTTGAAAAAGCTATTGACCAGCGAGACCAACGCTGCAAAAAAAGGGAGTTCCAACCGATCCAATCCTCTGGTGGCCGGTGTTTCCACTGAAGTCAATCGAGCCGGCCGGACGTTGGATGATTTCGATCTGAGCGGGGTATTGGACAACCGAAATGCCTCATTTGCAGCGGGGAGACGATCAACCCCAGGCGGCTCGGATGGACCGAAGATCGGGATTGGTGGTGTCAGTGGCCTTGGCACTGGAGCCGGCTCAGGCGGAACTGGTTTGGCGCTATCGGGCCGAGGTACGAATCGCACCAGTCGGGGCGCTGGACTCGGAAATGGCAATGGCGGAGCCACGATATCTTTGCCATCCGGCAAAGGAGGCGGCAAGGCCACCTTGGATATTCACGCTTTGATCAGATGGATGAAGGCCCATCCCGGCATCATTCCCAAATTGGTCGCTTACGACATGGGTCATCAGCCTGATGATTTGTCATCAGCGGTGAATTTTACTATGAATGGACGGATTTACACGCTGTTTTTGTCCTGTAATGAGACCGAGCTGCTGTTGCGTATTTGTTTGGTTGAGGGGCAAGTGTTCACATTGCTCAAGGATAATGGTATTCGCGAAGAGAGCAACTTTTTAATCGTGGGCGATGTAGTGCGAAACGGGGCTGCCATTCAATCGCTCATTAGCTCCCGTCAGGCGCCAGGGGATCGCGCGTCTCATTTCTATCAAATCTTCTGGAGTTGGTGGCTGCAACAGCCAGAGAGCCGCAGTTAATGTCTATCACTGCTTCTTATAGGAACCTGACGACCAATGCGGCCGCGATCTCGAACCGAATATCTGGTGATCTTGGATCGTTTTGGGAGACACTTATCTTTGCTGTGAATCTTGGAGTTGAACGTCCGAGCATCAAATTTGATTTGGCGTAACCGTGGTTTCAATGGAAATTGTTCAAGGATCGCTTCAATTGCAGAGTATTAAAGTTAAAAACGAGGATGTGTAGCGATATGGGTTCGACCATGAAGTTTCGAATGGCGATTTTTGCCATGGGGGTCACAGGGCTGCTGTTGGTTGGTTGTGCGACGACCAGCCACAAATCCGCACAACGGCTGAAAGTGCCGCCCGGTCTGGATAGCACGACAGTGGTGAAATCGATTGAATTGGCCAAAAGTAGTTTTGTATCAGCGGACCAAGAGAAGCAGGCTGCTCAATTAACCACTGCTGGCAAAAAGGAATTAGATAAAGTAGACGAGTTCTGGGCTTATCTGGAACAAAGCGTCAAAAAAGGTAGCAACTTATCGGACACGGAGAAACAAGTGTTCGATCGCGAATACGATCTAGGGGCCCAGTATTTAGATCGTTTCAAAAAGCTCTCCGAGAACGGAACCAATGACAAGAAGGCTTTGGAGGTGCAAAGCTATTGCATTCAAGCCAAAGAGCATTTGGAAAAAGCAGTCACGATCAATCCGTTTGACAAGAATGCGCGGGCGCTTTTGGCCGTGGCTTATTATAATTTACAACACATGTTTGGGCTAGAGAAGCATTATGAAAAGGCCATTGAAATTTTAGAGCGGCTCACGCGGATTGAAAAAGGGGAGCACGAGCTGTTTCGATTGTTGGCAGAAAATTATCTGGCAGTGAAGGATTATGAAAAAGCATTGCAGAACATCCAGAAGGCCCAGATGGTGATGTTGAAAACGAACTTTGAGGGCGCACCGGATACATCTCGACTGTTTTATTACATGTACACCCAAGGAGATATTTACGCTCGGATGTATGATGCGGTCAAATCGTTCAAGTCGTTTCAGGTGGCTGAGAAGTTTGCCCGGACACCACAAGAAAAAGCCGATGTTGAAAATTATATTAAGTGGCTTAATTGGGATGGAGGCAATATCCGAGCCTCTGAGCTATGGGACAAAATTTTGATCCTCGAGAGCAAAAAGGACTTTGAGACAATGGCCAAGGCCTGCGACCAGTTGCTGCCCATGCTCAAGACTAAAAAAGCGAAATTGGCCGTCACTCACAAGCAGGCTGTGGTGGAATTTGAGATTTTGGGACGTAAAGCCTCAGCAGTTGAGAAAATGCGTCAAATTTATGATGCGTTTACGCAGGGCGAAATCGCTGCAAAGCCAGATGAATTTCAGCCATTCCTTAATAGCTATGGCGCCATGCTTTATCGTCTTGGCGTTGAGGCACTGCAAAAACAGGAGAAGAAATTAGCGTTGGCATACTTCACGAAAGCGGCTTCATTCGATTGGGATCAGGTGGCAAAGGCATACATTGAATTGGTAACGTTATTGTGGAACGATCCAGAAAAGGCGATCTATTATGGCAAGCGCGCCTTAGCGAAACCAAATGGCCTTTCCAATGAAGAATCGACCGAGCTATTATCGCTAATGGTGCGAGCACATAAGAGCGCTGGTTTGTACGATGAAGCACGAGAATATTACAAAAAGTGGAAACAAATGGAATCGAAGAAAACAGCAACAAGCGGAGCAGATCATGAATAACACGTCGAAAATGATGCAAATCGCTGGCACAATCCTGGCAATAGTAGTGGCTCTGATTCTCACCAAAGAGATCAAAGCGCAAACCAAAAGCGTGCTGGTAGACCAAACAATGGTTCAAACGACAACGGTTTTGAATCCGAAGCTAATTAATTTCTTTGTTGAAGAATTTATGATCCCTGAAAAGGAAGTAAAAAAGATGGTGATTTATGACTTGAACGGGGATGGTTTTGGAGATAAAGATATTGCGCGGACTTACCCTGGGGGAAGATTTTACGTGCTTTCACCCAGCAGCAAAGCGCAGAAGATCATGAATCTCTGGAGCTTTGGTGGGAACATCAAATTTACTGCCAATTCGAATGATTCCCCCGAACTGTTCGAGCATGCCCCAGATAGTGTACGGGCCCAAGGAGCGATTTTTGCTGAATTGCTGCGCGGGCTTAGGCGAAATTACAAGGGTGTTCCGTTCAAGCTGCACCTGGAACAGGATGATAAAGTGACCGCGGTCGAAATGTGGGGTTACGATCCCAATCTCATGCGCTATACGCCCCCACCCGTCAATAAAGTGCCAGAGCAAATCCCAGTCATGAAACTGATCTATCTTGAAAAGACCGTGGTCGACAGCGTTTATGTTAATCGCAATGAATAAAAGCGACCCAAAATGCTAACTGGTGCTTTGGCCAATAAGGTTTTGAGAAGACCACACAGCCTGCCCAGCGATTCAAATTCTGCGTAAGTGAATGCGCTGAATGGCGCATGAAACATTGCGCCAATCAAGTCGACCGAATAGCTTCAACCTCCAAATTGGCCCGCGAACTGGCAGACCCCATGAAAACATTAATAAAATTTTATCGGTGTAGATCTGCGCAATTCGCGGGCATTTTTGTTATGACAAATGGTGTTCAGCGGAAAGTAACCTATCTGTCTTCGACCTAATAGCCGTTTAAGGGTTTGATCCTCCAATCAGTTGTTTGCTCTCCGCAATCCAGATTGTAGTTCATTAAAAATAATGACAGGCAGTAGCCCCGTTTTTCCCATATTTAAATTTTCGACACATTGTCCGAATTTCAATGTCAGGGAACAAATGTTGCAATGTAACAGACCTTCTTTTGTTAGAGCATTGAATTGAACCAATGAAAAGTAAGGAAAATCACTAACAGAGAGGTTATACATATGCAGAATAATTTGCTGGTGCGTGTCAATGGAGAACATTTCGGACCATTCACGACATCTGAATTACGCGCTTTAGTACGAAAAGGGAAATTTAGTTTGAATGATTACGTATGGTCAGAAGATGACGATGATTGGATAAAAGCCGAGCAGTTGGATGAAGTAAGAAAACTTTTTCATCAGGAAACACTGGCTGATAGTGAACGTAAAGTGATGGCGATTGCCAGCGGCAAAGGTGGAGTGGGGAAGACAATTGTAACTGCGTCCCTGGGGGTTGGTTTGGCTGCCCTCGGCAAGGAAGTGATTCTCGTTGATGCCGATTTTGGCGGGGCGAATCTGCACACGTGTATGGGCTTTTTAGAACCCAAATATACATTTTTTGATTACTACACTATGGAGCGGGAGAGCCTCGAAGATATTGTACTAGATTCACCGATCAACAATTTGAAATTGATCAGCGGCGCGTGCGGCACGCTGGGAATCGCGAACCCCAAATACAGTCAGAAGCAGAAACTCATCCGCGATCTGAGAAATTTAAAAGCGGATTACGTCATCCTGGATTTAGGCGCAGGAACATCTTTGACGGTGATCGACTATTTTCTCGCAGTAGACATGGGGATCTTGTTGACCACTCCAGAGCCGATGGCAATTCAAGAGGCTTTTGATTTTCTCAAACTCTGCGTGTTGCGAAAGTTGCAACAGACATTTCGAAATGAGCCAGACGTGCTCAGCCTCTTGGACATCGGTGGATTTAATCAATTGACCCAACTGAACGCCCCGATGTTTGAATTACTCGATAAAGCGCGTCAGGTCAGTCCGGAGATCGCAGATCGGGTGAATGCAGAATTGGAAAGTTTCCAGCCGAAGCTGATAATGAATATGGTGATGGAACCTGATGAGGTGAGGGAGGGGATGGCGATCAAGACCGCAGCAGCAGAGTTACTGTCGATTCATGTGGATTATATCGGATACATTGAGTATGATGAAACGATGCGCCAGACCGTTAAAGAGATGCGACCATTTATTTTGAGCAACCCCCGTTCCCCGGCCTCAAGAAGCTTGGCGCGGATCATTACCATCAAGCTGCTGAACAAAAATCGGGTTGCGGCTTTATTGAAGAACTGGCAGATGCGGCGCACCGCCCGTGCGCAATCGGAAAACTATCCTATCACGGATCTCAAAGAAAGCGATATTATTTGTTCACATAAATGCTTTTATTGGGATGATTGTGAATATCAGAGCGGTGGCATGCCATGCCGAGTTCGCCATTTAGAACCGATGTTTAAATTTTAGAACAGTACCATTGCTCTTCTGATAAACTCCTCCAATTGAAATCGCCCTTTGAAACGGGGATGCCGCTTCAGTGGGCGATTGTTTTTTCTCCAAATTCCTAACCTCGTCCTGATTCTTGCTCGATATTCCAATTCGAAATGTGTCTCGAATGAACTATCTTCGATCACGGACTTTGTTATCTAGAGAGCTACGGGTTCAAAAATGGAAAAAAGAAGCTGCGATCCTTAACGCTGATCGATCAATGCACTTGAGGAAGTTAACCTTTTATCAATCCAATAAAAAAAATCTTTATTTTTACCAATTAAATGCTTAAATTAGCCGTCAAACGAAATTGGAGAAGAATTAAAAAGAGGCGAGGTCGATCATGGCAATGGATGCGGATTTGCGTGCAATGCGAAGCGATGCCCTGGAAATTTTTCAGACAGGATTGCGAGCGGTGGACCCTGTCAATGCGGTGAAGCGGTTCTTGAAGAAACAAGATCATCGGATCTTTGTAAAGGATGTCGAATATGATTTAAGGGACTATGAAGGGGTATATTTGATCGGATTCGGCAAGGCGGGTGCTTCCATGGGCCGGGCGGTTGAGGAAGTTTTGGGTGATACACTTAAGCAGGGAATTGTAACCGTCAAATATGGTCATTTGGATCGCGTATCGCCTAAGATCAAAATTTATGAGGCAGGGCACCCAGTGCCAGATAAGGCGGGTCTGGATGCCGCCAAAGAGATGGTCGATTTTTTGAGTCAGCGAAGCGCCAAAGATTTGGTCATCGCTGTGATTTCTGGTGGTGGGTCGGCGCTGTTGCCCTTGCCGGCTGAAGGGATCAGCTTATCCGAAAAACAGGAGATGACGCGATTGTTATTGGCCTGCGGAGCAGATATCAAGGAGATCAATGCCATTCGCAAGCATATATCCCAAGTGAAGGGGGGACAGTTGGCCAGGTTGGCCCAACCTGCAACATTGGTGACGCTGATCCTCTCCGATGTGATTGGAGATCCGCTCGATAGCATCGCCTCGGGACCAACTGCCCCAGATCAATCCACGTTTTCAGATTGTTGGGCGATCCTTCAGAAATATAACTTGCATGGAAAGGTTCCAGCAGCCGTCGAGCGCCACATTCAGAATGGATTAGAAGGCTTGCTTCCCGATACTCCAAAGAGCGGCGATCCTATTTTTTCGCGAACGCAGAATGTTATCGTAGCGAGCAACTGGGAGGCCGTCGCGGCTGCGCGGGCTCGAGCGCAGCAATTGGGGTATCATACCCTGATTTTGTCAACTTTTGTAGAGGGTGAAACCAAAGATGTGGCTCGGGTTCATGCCGCCATCGCCAAAGAGGTGCACAAAACTGGTAATCCGATTAAAAAACCATGTTGTATCATCTCTGGGGGCGAGACCACGGTCACGATCCATGGCAACGGCTTGGGAGGCCGAAATCAGGAATTCGTGCTTGCGGCTGCAATGGACCTGGCAGGTATGGAGAACACAGTGGTACTCAGCGCTGGTACTGATGGCAGTGACGGCCCAACCGATGCCGCCGGTGCCATTGCCGATGGTCAAACCATCGCCCGGGCCAATCAATTGCAGCTCAAAGCATTGCAATTTCTCCAGAATAACGACTCCTATCACTTTTTTGAACCGTTGGGCGATCTGATTAAGACCGGGCCAACAAATACCAATGTGATGGACATTCGAATCCTTTTGATGAAATAGCAGTTTTTTTGAGACCAGCACGTGCGGGCAAGCGTGCATTATTTAATCTCTAAACCGAGATCGGATTAAAGATGACTGATATCGTTCTTGTGGCTGGTATCGTTGCGTTTTGCTTCAGCCATAAGTCATGAAAGCGTGACCGTACCTCCAATCTAAGTGCAAAGGGGCCCGCCAATTTTCAAAATTCGTTCATTTGGCAGAACTCCATAAAATAGCCGCATGGGAATGTTAGCTGTCTGATCCTCGGTTTAACAAGTTTTTTTTTGGAGATCGATATAATTCTAATTGGGACAAATTTGAAATTTAATTTAAAATCTTTTGGGCTTTTGTTATATAGAGAATCGAGTCATTGTGAACAAATAGTTGGCGAACGGATTTTTGCAATGATTCGATTTATGTTATTCTGCCAAAGCCTGAAAAAATCCGTTGGAGTAGAATATGTTAGATGGCAATTTTGCGCGGCTTAAGGATCGGGATGAAGTTGAAAATATCGTCATTCCGGAACGGCTGCCAATCATACCGCTTCGTGATTTTATTGTTTTTCCATATATGGTCACCCCGCTGATCATCGCTCGTGCGAAATCAATGCGATTGATCGATCAAGTGATGGATGGGGATAAATTGGTGGGATTAGTTGCGCAGAAGCGTCCTGAAATTGAGGACCCTGATGCTGATAGTCTTTTTCATTTTGGGACTGCTGCCTATGTGTTGAAAGTACTGCGTTTTCCCGATGGCAGTTTGCGCGTATTGGTGCAGGGGTTATCACGGATCAAGATTTTAAAATATGTGCAGGAGAACCCCTTTTTTGTCGGTCGTGTGAAAAAACTTGAGGACCGTTTTGAGTTCAACCTCGAAGCGCAGGCGCTGCTTCGGAATATCTCTCATCAATTTCAACGGATCGCCATGTTAGTCCCCAATCTGCCAGATGAACTTCAGATTGCAGTAATGAACATGGATGATCCCAGTCGGCTCACTGATCTGTTGGCATCGAACTTGAATCTTTCACTTTTCGAGAAAGAAGATATTTTAGAGACGGTTGATGTCCGCGATCGTATGGAGAAATTGACCATTTTCTTGAATCGTGAGCTGGAGGTTCTGGAGATGGGGTCGAAAATCCAGAGCCAGGTTCAATCGGAAATGGGTAAAAATCAGCGGGAGTTTTATCTGCGCGAGCAATTGAAGGCGATCCAACGGGAGCTCGGTGAGAGCGATGAACGAACCGCTGAGATCAACGAGTTAAAGCAGCGGATCGCTGAGGCCCAAATGTCAGAGCAAGCAGAGAAAGAGGCGCTGCGAGAGCTGGACCGCCTGTCCAAAATGCCCCCTGGCGCCGCTGAATATACGGTGTCGCGCACTTATATTGATTGGTTGGTCAGCTTGCCTTGGGCTAAAACCACCGAGGACAATTTGGATATCAATGAAGCTGAGCGAATTTTGAATCAGGATCATTATGATTTGGAAAAAGTGAAAGAACGAATTCTTGAATATCTTGCGGTGAGAAAGCTGAAGCAGGATATGAAAGGGCCGATTCTCTGCTTCGTAGGCCCGCCGGGTGTGGGCAAAACCTCGTTGGGCCGCTCCATTGCGCGAGCACTGAACCGCAAGTTCATCCGAATTTCCCTGGGTGGCGTCCGCGATGAAGCTGAGATCCGAGGGCACCGACGCACCTACATCGGGGCGCTGCCCGGTCGGATCATCCAGGGGATTAAAAATGCGGGTTCTAATAACCCAGTGTTCATGCTGGACGAAATCGATAAGCTCGGAACTGATTTTCGTGGCGATCCTTCGTCGGCGTTGCTGGAAGTGCTCGACCCGGAACAAAACCATTCTTTCTCCGACCATTATCTGGATGTAGCGTTCGATCTATCGAAGGTGTTGTTCATTACTACTGCCAATTATCTCGATCCCATCCCTCCAGCGCTGCGCGATCGGATGGAGGTGATCGAGCTGCCGGGATACACCCTGGAGGAAAAACTCCAAATCGCCTTTCAATATCTCATCCCCAAGCAATTGGATGAGCACGGCCTCCCGCGCAAAAGCGTTGCATTCCAAAAGCAGGCGATCAAACATGTCATTTCAAATTACACCCGTGAAGCCGGTCTGAGAGACCTCGAGCGACAGATCGCCAAAATCTGTCGTAAAATTGCCCGACAGTTCGCTGCTGGCAACACGGATCGGGTGGTGGTTTCGAAAGCCACTATCGCCCAATTTCTTGGACCAGAAAAGTTCTTTGCGGAGGTGGCTGAGCGCATTACCGAACCTGGAATTGCCACTGGGTTGGCGTGGACGCCCTATGGCGGGGATATTTTATTTGTGGAATGCAGTCTCATCAAAGGTCAGAAAGGGCTGCTGTTGACAGGCCAATTAGGGGATGTCATGAAAGAATCGGCTCAAGCGGCAATGACCTACGTCCGCTCCCACGCTAAACAATTGGGCATTAAAAAGGATCAGTGCGATAATTGCGAGGTGCATATTCACGTTCCTGCTGGCGCTATCCCCAAGGATGGGCCGTCGGCCGGGATTACCATGGTCATTGCATTGATCTCATTACTAAAGAACGTCAAGGTCAAAAACAATCTTGCCATGAGCGGCGAGATCACATTGCGCGGCAAATTATTGCCGATCGGTGGCGTCAAAGAAAAACTGTTAGCGGCGCGACGCGCTGGGATCAAACAGGTCATTTTGCCTCGGAGAAACGAGAATGATCTCATTGAGCTCCCTGCTGAGATCAAAAATGACCTCACAATTCATTTGATCGATAACATCGACCAGGCTGTGGAAATTGTATTTGGAAGATGAACCATTTAGAATCGCAAAGTCATTTAGCCTTATTTGAACCAAGCGAAATCCCATGGTCCTCTGATTGAACAAAGATCGGTGGACCATGGAATCACGCGCAAAAATATGATTGGTCAGCTATGGCAAAGAATTGAACAAGTGACTGCTTAATTTCTCAATCGCTTTTGCAGGGCAACCCGATCAATTGATGTTATCCATATCCTATTGACGAATGCCATTCGGAACTCTCCTCGAATTTTACTTCACCAACTTGATTCCAGCCCACTCCAAGGCCGATTTTTTATTGAGCGAGCACAGAATTCTCCAGACCCATCGAACTATCGCTTGCATTTCTTAAAAAAAATGTTATATTATAAGCTCATTCATTTTTCTGGAGCCGGTATGCCAACAAAACAATCGATCCTGCTTCAAGTTCGAGATTTGAAAAAATATTTTCCCATCAAAGGGGGAATTTTCGGGTCGGTGAAAGGGTATGTCCATGCGGTGGATGGGATTAGTTTCGATTTGAAACGCGGCGAAACGTTGGGGTTAGTGGGTGAATCTGGTTGCGGCAAATCCACGGCAGCGCGATTAATTTTGCGGCTAATTGAGGCGACTTCTGGAGAGATCGTGTTCGATGGCCGAAATATTCGGGAAATGGATCACAAACAGTTGCAGCGGCTGCGCCGCGAGATGCAGATTGTGTTTCAAGACCCTTATTCGTCATTGAATCCGAGAATGACGGTGGAGGGCATCATTGGCGAAGCGCTCTCGTATCATAAGATCGCCCGTGGAACGGCGCGCCGGGATCGGGTCGTTTATCTCTTAGAGCGGGTGGGCCTCAGGCCCGAGCATCTGCGTCGTTATCCTCATGAGTTTAGCGGTGGCCAACGACAACGGATTGGCATTGCCAGAGCCCTCGCGCTCAATCCGCGGCTGATCATCGGCGATGAACCGGTTTCTGCCTTGGATGTCTCCATTCAGGCTCAGGTGTTAAATCTCCTATTGGAACTGCAGGAGGAATTTGAGCTATCCTATCTGATCATTGCCCATGATCTTCGGGTGGTTGAGCATATTTCCGATCGCGTGGCAGTGATGTATCTCGGTAAAATTGTCGAGCTGGCGAGTTCAGCCGATCTATATCGGAATCCCCAACATCCTTATACTGAGGCGCTGCTCTCCGCCATCCCAATTCCAGATCCACGGGCGAAAAAGCAGCGGATCCTGTTGCCAGGAGATCTTCCATCTCCTATTGATCCGCCAGCAGGCTGCCGATTTCATACCCGTTGCCGGTATAGAATGCCGATCTGCGAGCGGATCGAACCAGAATTTAAAATGATAGCACCTCAGCATTGGGCTGCTTGTCATTTGCGCGGAAATTAGATACAACAACTCGATATTCAACCCACAACAATTGTGTGGGTTGTATTGGCGATTGACAAATACGAATGAGTGCGATAGTCTCGAAAAAGAAAAATTCACTTGCCCGACTCACTCGGTTGCTTTCAGTTGTTCAAGGGAAAAAAAGCGCATTGATTGTCGGCCATACCAATCCAGATCCAGATTCCATCGCCAGCGCTCTGGGATTGCAATATCTGTTGCAAGAGCTTGGCAAGATCAAATCGACAATCGCTTTTGACGGAATAATTGGAAGAGCCGAGAATCGGGCATTGATCGAATATCTCGAACTGGAATACCAATTTTTAGAGAACATTCAGCCTGAGAATTGGGAGATCGTGGCCTTGATCGATACCCATACGGGCATGGGCAATAACCCTTTGCCGGCTCACGTCCCTATCACGATAGAAATCGATCATCACCCGAAAACTGGGGAACATCAGAAGGTGTTGTTCAGCGATATCCGGGAGAATTTTGGGGCGACAGCCACGATAATTGCAGATTATTTGCTTTCTGCTGGGCTAAAAATTGGGACCAAATTAGCCACGGCGCTATTTTACGCGATCAAAGCAGAGACGCAAGATTTGGGACGCGAGGCCAAATCTACCGATCGCCGCGTGTATTTGACGCTTTATCAGATCATTGATTTCCGGGCGCTCGCCAAGATTCAACGGGCGGAACTCTCGCCGCTTTATTTTCAAGATATGGGACGCGCCATCCGTCGCACCAGAATTTTTGATGATGTGGCCATTTCCGCGCCAGGAAAAGTCAATAATCCTGATATGGTCGCTGAACTTGCCGATACACTCTTGCGTTTAAAAGACATTCGTTGGGCAATTGTCATGGGGTGTTATCGGGGGAACATGTTTATCTCTGTACGATCCAATGATCCAAATCGAGATGCCGGTGAACTAATTAAAAAAGTGGTGGGGAAAATGGGCTCTGCTGGAGGCCATGAAACATTTGCCGGCGGCAGGATCCCTTGTGAAGATGATCCCAGAGCATTCTGGCGATTAAAAGAAATGATCCAGCGCCGGTTTTTAAGAGAATTGGGTTATGATCGAAGACGAAGAGGGAAAAAACTCATTTCATTAGACAGATAATACAATGACATTCAAACAATTGGCAATAGCAACAGCCAGACAGGCTGGGGCAATTCTTCGGGACAACCTCGGCCAATATGGCACATATCACGCAGAAAATAAAAGCCCGTTCGATTATGTCACTGAAGTCGACCGCACCTGCGAGCAATTCATTATCAATTCCATCACAGAGCATTTCCCAGATCACGAAATCCTTTCCGAGGAATCGGGGCGTAACAAGAATGATAATGAGTTCTGCTGGATTGTTGACCCCTTGGATGGTACAACCAATTTCATTCACGGCAATCCCCACATTGCGGTTTCCATCGCGTTGCAACATGCGGGCAAGATCATTTTGGGCGTTGTTTACGATCCATTTCGCGATGAAATGTATTCCGCCGAACGTGGGAAAGGCGCCTATTGTAACAACAAACCGATTCATGTCTCCCATTTAAATCAGATCAATCGTTGTTTGATTGCTACTGGTTTTCCGTTTCGCTGCAAAGAGCTATTGGACGAGTATTGGAAGGTGCTCTCGGCGATATTTATGGCGGTTAGTGGTATTCGACGCACTGGTTCCGCCGCTCTGGACCTCGCTTACGTGGCTTGTGGCAGATTCGATGGGTTCTGGGAACTACGGCTCAGTCCCTGGGATATTGCCGCGGGCTCGCTGCTCATCGAAGAGGCCGGGGGAAAAATCAGCGATTTCGAAGGCGAGGACAACCATATCTGGGTGGGCGATGTGGTCGCCTCAAATGGCATGATTCATGATTTCATTCTTAGTGAAGTAAAAAAAGTTTTTCCTTTGAACCCCTGACAAAAAGACCAAATTCATCAAATGCACAGCTTGAGCTCTATAGCTGGTTCGGCAGAGGGATCAATGCCGTCTTAATGACGAGCAAAGATGAATGGAGCTTCTCAAGCTAATTGCTGCGAATCTACACGACAGACGTTCATTGGATCGCGCTCATCAGTCGCCAAAATAAATCAGCAGCCTTAATATTTTATTAGCATCCATCAAATAGCCAACCTGACACGTCAGCGTTTGATTATGATCATCACGCTGATGGAAAATTTTTGGGTTCGTTGAATTTTAAAAAAGGCATTGGCATAAAAATTTATAAGATTTTTTTAGGAAATCAGGCTTTTTTTACTTATATTCGGCACATAATTCACTGGATTTTGATAGAACTCAGGAGATGTCTATGAAAAGACTCGTTGTGTTATTGTTGCTGCTTGGTGTTTGCATTTTGGCTTGTGGCAAAAAGGGTGATGTGATTAAGTTGCAGAAGGACACGCCGGCATACGCCTTGGCCAAGGCGTTGTCAGAGAAGCTGCCATTCCTCGATCCAGATAAAAACAATAAGCTAATTATCTGCAAAGCGTTCACAATAACGACCGGGGAGGTGATGCGCGCGATTTATGATAATTCTGGAAGTCGCGCTGAACAGCTTAAAAACATCGATGTGAATCGGGTCAAAGAAATCATCCTTCAAAGCGCAAGGGGGATTGCTGAGCAGAAACTGGTGCTAAATGAGATAAAGCGTTCACAGTTCGTCGCCTCCGAGCCAGAGATCGATAGCCTCATGAACATGCAATATCAACGTTACGGCGGCGAGGCCCAGTTCAAGCAATTGGTTACACAAAGTGGGGCGAACTACGAAAGCGTTAATCGCGATATGCGCAATGTATTCCTGATCGACCAGTACCTGGAATCGATCCTTGGTGACAAGCTCGATGTTTCAGAGGAAGAGGTTGCCTCGGTGAGGCACATTCTATTAAGTACTCAAGGCAAAAGCGAGGCGGAGAAGAAGGTCATTCACCAAAAAATGATGGTGGTGCTGATCCGCGCCCGCGCGGGTGAAGATTTTGCTGAACTGGTCAAAGAATACAGCGAAGACCCCGGCTCGAAGAACAATGGTGGCTTATATGAGAACTTTCCCCGAGGGACTATGGTGAAACCGTTTGAAGATGCTGCCTTTTCAGTCCCAGTGGGTGAGCTCAGCGATATCATCGAGACCAATTATGGGTATCACATCCTAAAGGTCGTCGATCGCAAGAAGATCAAAGAGCTCAATCCCCCCAATCCCGATTTGGAGGACCAGCTCAAAGCCAAAAAGAAGCCCCAATTGTTTCAAGAATATATGAAAAAGATAAAGGAAGAGCAGGGCTACAAGGAGATTGAATTTTGATCGAGATCAAAATGATCTATTCCATCAAATGAAACTGCTTGGTTTGAGCGAATTGGAGTAATGGAATTTATCATCGGGTGCATTTTAGCCGAGAAAAATCCCATTACTCCATCCGTTCAATTTTGTCGATCAGCCTCCTGAAACAGGTGGCTGCAAGGTGATCACCTGACCATCCTGCGGTTGGTAATCCAATCGCTTGAAACTTCCATCCACATAAGCAAAGGCGACCTGATCGTGAGGGATATCGAATCGCTCAAGGATTTGTTTCAGCGATAACCCTTCTTCAACCTCAATGCGTCGAGTATATTGATCGACATCGGGTTTTAGCTTCTCTCTCAGTTTTCCACCAGATTTCAGATAAATCACCATGGGTACTTTCCTGACTTACTTTGATAAAAGAAATGAACTTCAATGTTCAATTGGACTTTTTGAAAACAACCAGATAGTTTCTGAGCCGACTCGTTACTGGCGGGCGATTGTTCGTTGCATTGATCACTTGGCCCTTTATTCACTTGGTACCAATTGATCTATCCAAATATCAAATTGAATTCAACCAAAAGATCAGCAATTTCTCGGTTTTTTATTTTGGCTTCCTTTTGGATGATGGGAAATTAGTATGCAACCCAGAAGGGCGCCAAGCGATGCGTTGAAATTAATCAGATCGATCTTTTTCGTCCGTGATCACTGAGACGATCGCCTGAATATTTTTTTGAGCCAGAGATTTTTGAATCTCTTTGGCGATTTCCCGCTCAACCCGGGATTGAATATTCATGAAACGGGAGGCCAATTTAACGAGCCAGCGAGGGCGCTCTCGTTCTGCAATTTCTCGAGCATTGATAATAGTAATGGTTATCATGGCGATTTTCGAGTGAATGACTGAATTTATTTTCAATCTGCCATTGTCGTCTGATGTTGGATGGCCCAATTGATCAACGAAAGCGCTGCAGGAAGATTCTCCTCAAATGTTGGCCGGATCTCAGACTCAGGCAGTTCAAAGCCCGGATTATAGCTATCAGGACGTAATTCAATCGTGAATGCTGGGACGCCAAATAATCCATAGAGCCAATCGGTCGTATCGCCGCTGGCCAGGTACAGGGTCGAAGACTGTCCCGGCACATAATTTTTGCCATGGACAGCACGGATCTGATGGGCCAATGCGACAGCAAGGCTATCGAGCAAAGCCTTATCTGGCGCTGGTTGATTGGTAAAGCCCCACGGGTAGAGCACCAATTGGCTGTAGCTATGGTAACTGATCAGGGCCCGAGGAGATTGATGCTCCAAAAACGTCCGAATGGCCTGGGTTTCTGGCTCAGAAAAAGGAGCCGGACCGCGATAAACTTCCGAAAAAGTGTCGCCAGATGATCCAGGCCCACCCCATTGATACCCATAATTGCGGTTCAAATCCACACCGAAACTCCCATCGCCATTATTTCGGCGGTTCTTACGCCACAGCCGATCCGTCGTCACTGAGTGTTGATGCCCATCTGGGTTCACCATTGGGACCACCCAAATTTCGACTTGATCCACCAAGCGAGTCACAGTCGTATCAACACCATATTGTTCGATGAGAAACCTTGCGATCAGTAACGGGACCTCCACAGAGATCCATTCTCGTGCATGGTGGGCACCTAACAAGATTATGGCTGGTTCGGATTCATCGTTATCGACCTGATCGCTGATGTTCAGTGCCCAAAGCTCCCGGCCTTCGTGGGAGCGACCCAGGGAACTGAGCTGAGCGATAGCCGGGTGATTTTTTGCCAGATCCTGAAGTTCAGCCTCCAGTTCGGAATAAGTGTGATATAGCCCGGCATTCGGGTCTCCAGGGTTGCCATTCTGGCATAAGCTATTGCTCAGCAGAAATGCCAGCATCAGAATTAGGGACAATTTCACCAAATTAAGTCGGCGTTTCATCGAAAGTTCCCCTCCATGCTACTGGCTTTTTGGGCAATGATGTGAACCACAAATCCAGCCTCTCGAAGTCGCTCAATGTAAATATCGTAGGCCCGAGCAATAACCGTATCTCCAGCGACTTGCCAAAGATCAATTCCAGAATTAACGACCGTTTGAAGATCACTGGAATCTTTCAATAAAATCTCGACCAGTCGCTGTACCAGATCGGTTTCTTGGATGGGTTGTGGTTTGAAGCCAAAGTTCTGCACTCTTTTATCGGTCCGAATCACGACATAGTTTGGTTCCTGAACAATGATCTCGGCTCCAGCGCTGCGCAACCGCTGAATTTCTTCTGGATTCTTGTAATAGACTTTTTGCAGCCCTTGTTCCGGCGCTTGGCGCGGCTGCTGATTAGATTGGCAATAGGCCAATATTAAACATACCAGCATTAATACAGCCCCCTTCGACATAGAATAAATCCTCCCACGATAGTGTGAGCAAGTTATTTCCTTGAAAATGAGTTTCTAAATGCTCCTATGACAACGATACACAATAACAATTTACTGTCACAAGAGAAAAAATGACAAAAATTAACTAATCCCAAGTTAGACTGCACAGGTATGTCTTGATGCTTCCCTTGAAGTATTAGACCAAATATTTTGCTTCTTCAAAGATTGTTTATCTATTTGACTCAATCATAAGCTTGGTATCACAAATTTCGATCTTGTTGCTATTTTGGCTTTGACATATTCAGCGAGGATAATGACATTCCAAGCAACAAGAATCCATTTTTCGTTCCGCAACAGATCAGAAATTTTAATCATTGCTTTGAATTTTGGGCAACAGAAATTCATAATCTCACTGATTTCTATTCAGCGATCGCCCCAGCTTGCTGCATCAATGGAAAAGATGTTCAGCTAAAATTAAGCGATCAAGAAAAGCTGTTGGCGTCAAAAGGAAATTTGGAAGCTTAAGCATTGAACAACGGAATCGCACTTTGCATTTTGCTCTTCAAGGTATCCAATTCTGACTCTGTGATCGGCTCGAACTTCTGTGCAATGGTTACCGCTTTCCAGAAAAAGACATCTTCGCCAGGTGGAATTGCCGCAGTGGCGCCTTGGGATAAAGTAAATCGCAAAGCCAATGCAGCGAGCGTATCATCCTCCACTGGAAGATACCAAAGCTTTTGATATGGCTTTTGGGTTCCCGGAGGCACCGCCCCAAATGCCAATGCTTTGAGCGCCAGGATCCCCATCCCTTTTTCATGTGCGGCTGCAACGACTCGTGCACCGAAATTTCCTTTGAACCAGCACACGAAATTTATGGGGAACAGGATGGTATCGAAATCGAATTTCTGCATGGCTAAGAGCGCTGCTGTCTCGGAATGGGCTGAAAACCCTAAATAGCGTGTTTTGCCCTCCTGCCTCGCCTTGATGAGCAGCTCCATAGCACCATCTGGTCCAAACGCTCGCTCAACATCATCTTCCGTAGTCAATGCATGGAGCTGGTAGAGATCAAAGTGGTCGGTTTCTAACAATTTTAACGATTCGTTCAGCTCTCGTTCTGCCCCTTGTTTCGAGCGGTCCAAGGTTTTACACGCCAAAAAGCATCTGTTCCGATACGGTTTCAATGCAGGTCCCAATTGATATTGGGCATTGCCGTAAGTCGGCGCAATATCGAAATAATTGACCCCATGGTCAAAGGCGCGAGCAACGAGGTCGTTCGCTACGGTCTGTTCCATATTTCGCACCAGAATGCCACCAAATCCGATGATCGAAAGCATTTCTTCAGTGCGTCCTAATTTTCTTCTAGGTAATGCGACGGCTGCCTGCTTTTGCTTCGAACTACAATTCATCAATGAGAACAGTGTAAATCCCGCTCCCCCTAAAAGGCTAGTCTCAATAAACTGTCGTCGGTTCATAGCGCTCCTTTCAATTTTTGGCATTTGATTTCTGCACAACCAAAGTTTTTGTGTTGCTTTGAACAGGCCTGAAATCCAGCTCACGCAGGAGAGCAAATAACATTTTTCCCATTTCGAAGTATTTGATTAGGAGACACATCGGGCACAAGTCAGATGGCTCTCATTGATTTTTTGAACTGGATGCAAACTCCAATTTGATATCCAGAATTTCGGGTCGATTGCCAAGTCGTGCTGGCGGTCCCCAGGTGCCCACGCCACAAGAAACGTAGATGTGGGTGTTTCCTTTTTTCAAATAGCCCCAACTTTTCTCATAAACCTTTTTCGTGATATAGTTGAGTGGCCAGAGTTGACCATGATGGGTGTGCCCTGATAATTGCAGGTCAAAACCATTTTCGGCAGCTTCATTCAGTTTAAACGGCTGATGATCTAATAAAATCACTGGCAATTGTTTATTGGTTTGAGCTATCAGCTCCGCCAATTCTTTTCGCTGTCGACCAATGATGCGGTTACTACTTCGATCTTCTCGTCCAACCAGGTAGAGGCTGCTATTAACGTTAACCACACTGTCTCGCAAAACGGTCACACCATGTGCCTTGAGATATTGAACAGCGGCCTCCACACCACCGAAATATTCATGGTTCCCTGTAATGGCATAGACGCCAAGTTTGGATCGGAGATGCAGCAAAGCTTCGCCGAGATTTTCACGGATCACTGGTGCCAGATCTTCATCTACGACATCCCCGACCAATAAGATCAGATCAGGGTTCAAAGAGTTTATCTTGTTGACGATTTTACAGAAGCGCTTTCGGCCCACAATCGTTCCCAAATGAATGTCCGAAACCGCCACGATGTGAAGGCTGGTCATGTTGGTCCGCTTTGGGATCGTAAGCGCCAATTCTTTGACTCGAAAAGCACAGGCATTGATAAAGCCAGCCAGAACTATTAGCACAACAATAGCGGTCGATATTATTAGTGCTGTCTGTTTCAGTTTAACGGAATTATCTGTGATTAAATGGAAAAACGGTAGCCAATGATTGATCAGCCGGGCTAAATCTATCAGCACGACGATCAAGAAAAAGTAGAAGAACATCGCGATCCAGAAAGAGCCGATCCAGACAAGGATATCGCTGAGCAATGACAAATAGATTTTTTCAAGAAATCGTCCGATGACATAAGAAACTGCCAAAAAGATAAAAAGCACAAGATATGGAATTCTAAGTCGCGAACCCAATGGCAGCGCTTGCCAGCCACGAATGAAAATGTAATAATTCGCCGCACCGTAGATAGCAAGGACGATGCTGAAAAAGATGATAAAGTTGATAGCTTTCATACAAGTTAATGAAACGCGATTATAAAAATTCGATGTTCAAGTCAATTTTTGCAAAGCTAAAATAGCTAAAAAGAAGCAGAAAAGCAAGCAGATTTATTGAGCGGCAATTGTTCATTTTGAAAAGAATTTCCACTTGCATTTTAGTAGACGTTTTGATATATTCCTCCCCAGAACTGGCAAATGCCTTATCAGGATAGATGGTGACGATTGTTCGACGAAGGTCCTGTTATCAGCGACTTGGATAATAATTTCTGTAGTGGAGGGCGATGAATGTATATCAAAGTGAACAAAGCTGCCTGTACTGGTTGTCGGTTATGTCGTCAGATCTGTACGATTTATCATTTTAATGAGATCAACCCTCGGAAAGCCGCGCTGCGGATCGAAGCAAAATTTCCCGTTCCTGGCACTTTTCGTCCCTGGGTATGCACTCAATGCGGCAAATGTGCCGAGGCTTGTCCAGAAGATGCCATTTATGAGAAAGATGGTGTCTATTTCATCGATGAAGAAAAATGCACGCGCTGCCTCCTCTGTGTCGAGGCTTGTCCCCTTGACGTGATGTTTGTGCATGATGAAGTGAATATCCCCATCAAATGTGATTTTTGTTTCAAGTGCGTGGAGGTCTGCAACACCGGCGCTCTTGTTCGAGTGGATTGAATCGGTTTTCCATCCCGAAAGCGAGCTGCGAAAATTCTAAAATTCATTTAGTGCTACCGAGTGTCGAATAACAGCTTAAAAGATACCTAACCCCGGAAAATAGAATTTGAAGCTAAAATGCGATCCGCTTTATTTCCATTGGAGTTTCGTTTTGGTGCCGTTAAAAATTGAGGAGAATGAGCTATGTATGGCTTTGCTGGGAAAATGATGCGAATCAATCTTAGGACCCGTGAGATAACGAAACAACCGTTGCCCGAGAAGTTGGCCAAGGAATGGCTTGGTGCAAGGGGAATGGTGGCGAAAATATTGTATGATGAGGTGCCCAGGGATGCCGATCCTTTGGGACCGAAGAATAAGCTGATTGTTGCGCCTGGCGTGCTTACTGGTGCTTTTGTAGGTGCTGGATCGAAATGCGGTTTTGGGGCAATATCGCCGGCTACAAATGGGCATGCCGATTCCAGTGTCGGCGGCCATATTGGGCCAGAACTGAAATTCGCAGGATATGATTTGATCATTTTCGATGATATATCGCCTGAACCCGTGTACCTTTTTATCGAAGATGATACGGTGGAGCTTCGTTCTGCCCAACATCTGTGGGGCAAAGGCTCGATCGATACCGAGAAGCAGTTAAAGGAGGAACTGGGTGAGGATTTCGAAATCGCCACCATCGGTCCTGCTGGGGAAAATGGCGTTGTGTTCGCTTGCATCACGCATGATTTTGGTCGCAATGCCGGTCGCTGCGGGGTTGGCGCTGTGATGGGGGCCAAGAAACTCAAAGCGATCGCAGTAAAGGGGACCAAATCGATCCCTATTTATGATTTGAAATCGCTCACGCGACAAACTGAGGCTATTATCCAGCGCACCAAGTCCCATCCAAATATGGCACCGTGGCAGAAATATGGCACAGCCTTATTCGTCGGCTGGTCCAACGAACAAGCAGCGTTTCCAGCACGAAATTTTCAATCCTCTTATTATGAGAACTGGCCGAGCATCGATGGGGAGCGATTGGTGGAGGAATGCAAGGTGACCGATAAGGCATGTTTCGGCTGCTGGATGAACTGCGGCAAGTACTCCCGCGCCAAAACGAAACATGGCGATGTCTACATCGAAGGCCCAGAATATGAAACCATTGCTTTGATCGGTGGCAGTTGCGCCATGACCAGCATTCATGATGTGACTTACGCCAATTATTTATGCGATAACCTGGGAATGGATACGGAGAGCGGCGGCAGTGTCGTCGCATTTGCGATGGAATGTTATGAAAAGGGCATTATCACCAAAGCCGATCTGGATGGGCACGAACTGCGCTGGGGCAACATCGATGATTTCGAATTCCTATTGAGAAAGATAGCTTATCAAGAGGGAATCGGCAAGGTTTTCGCCAAGGGAACCAAAGGTGCAGCAGAGATTCTCGGTAAAGATTCCATTAAATTTGCCATGCAGCAGAAAGGATTGGAGAGCAGCGGCTACGAGTCCCGCTGGGCGCCGTCCATGCTACTATCATTCATGACGGCTGATATTGGCGCTCACCATAACCGCAGTTGGTCCATTACTGTTGATCTTGAATTAGGTCGAGATGCGATCAAAGGCAAGGCGCCGGTAGTGGTTTATCTCCAACACGTTCGGCCGCTTTACGACACGCTGAGCATCTGTCGGCTGTTCTGGGGCGAGCTGGATGTATTGCTCAATGAATATGCTGAATCTTTGCATTATGTCACTGGCTGGGATGCGACCGAAGCCGATCTCTTGAAAACTTCGGAAAAAATCTGGAATTTGACCCGAGCGCACTTCTTGCAGCGAAATGGCGGCCCTGGTAGAATTCACGATATGCCTCCAGCTCGCTATTACGAAGAACCGATCCCTGATGGCCCAGCCAAGGGCAAAAAGCTCACGTTGGAACAAATTAATGCCATGCTGGACGAATATTATGATGCTCGTGGCTGGGATAAAAATGGGAATCCCACCGAAGCCGTGCTGCGAGACCTAGGCTTGGATGATGTGGTCGAGGATCTAAGAAAAATTGGCCAGCTTGGAGAACCGCTGCCCCATGGCATTCCAAAAGTGAGGGGACAGAAATTGAAACCGAAAGCAATGTAAGGGCGATCGCAAGCGCTTTCTGAAGGATTTCGGGCGATTTGATCCGCCAGCCTTTGGAATCAGCCGAATGGCCGGGATAGTTACTAATTTCATCCAGGGGAATTGCTTTAAACATCTCTGATCGCGAATCTTGCTAATGGCGCCATGAACTTTAAATCAGCAAGCCTCTTGAAATCATGGGGCCCCTTAAATATCGTTCATAGCCACAAAAATGATGAGGTCTCAATTCAAGAATGTAGCGAACGTGTTCGATCGAAGCTTCAAGTCAGCTTCGTATATGTTCGCATTCGCCATTTCACTCGCGCTCCATGGGTTGGCGCTGATGCTTATTGGATTTCTCTTTCATCCGAGCGATCATTCGGAGACTCACGCAACGGCTGCGGTGTTCCAATTGATCGCAACAACCGTCGATCAACGCAATTTTATTGATGATCCAACAACGGAATTGATCGCAAAAGAGGCGATTGAGAAACATAAAACCATTGAATCCCCTCAATCCACCAAACATTCCCTTCTTGATCTGAAAGATAAATTGTTAAAGGATGACCAGATTGACAGTGATCGTGAGGCCTTTCATTCATTGCAACCCTCATCATTGGATGCTATTGAAAAACAATTAGCTCTTTTTAAGCTCAGCGCTTTCGCTGCACAAACGTTCTCTGAAGGGACCATTAGACTGCCTCGGTATGATCCAGCAACGCCCAATTTAGCGTGGCCAAAAGTACTTATTTCTGACCAGCAGCAACAAAAGTTGAAGAAGGCGATCGACAATTTGATAGAGCAAATGGCAGAAATGGGGCACACTGATACCACGTTCTATTTGACCATAGCTTCTCAGGTTTTTGCCATCAAAGTTCATCGATCCGTCCCTGCTGATCCTACAAATCTTGAAGAAGCAATTGTGGATATCCAGACCGCTCAAAATGATCTCCAGTTGGCCACTCAAATCCGCTTGCAGCGACTTGCTTTTTCACACTTTGCTCAAATGGTTGATCACTGGGACCCTCAAGTGGCCATCCATAACGATGTGGTCGAAGGCAGGTTCCACAGCAATTATCCGTTCATCGTTAGTCGCAGCGCTGGAATAACTCCACGATTTTATGGCAAAGTGACGACCGCCGCCCATGATTTTAAAGCTAACGACAATTTTCATTGGGTTGAACCCGGAGCGATTTTCCAAGCTGGAATTGAGACGGGCGTCAAGCCGATTCAATTTCCTGCTAACTCAATACCATCGCTGCCACAGGCGGATCCTCATGCTTTATTGCGGCTTTCAGAAGAGAGCTGGATCAATTTTCAGGAGAATGGCTCTATTCAATATGCGACCAAATCTAAACGGGAGGGCTCATGTCGGATCAATCATCTTTCGCAAATATTTTTAATCATTGGAGAAAATGGAGCAAAAATCCATGTGAAAGGAACCGTGAAGGGGAAAATATTGGTCTATTCAAAGGGAAACATCATTATTGATGGAAATCTGCTTTATGCTCGTCCTCCCGAGCGTTTCGCTGATTCCGAGGATTTATTGGGATTGGTCAGTGATAGAAATGTTGAAATCGCTCCTCCTGCCATTACTGGACCAGGGGATCTCATCATTTATGCGGCGATCTATGCCAAAAGATGGTTTCGCATTCCGAATTTATCTGGCTCTGCTAATGCTAAGCTTTACATTTACGGAAGCCTGGCTGCCGGGTGTGTGTCAGCCACCGAGCCACGCTATGCCACCCATGTGTGCTTTGACAGACGTTTTGAAAGCCAGCGGCCGCCATATTTTCCCGTCACAGAGCAATTTGAAATCGCGGAATGGTCACGGGAATGGAAGATCAAGCCCAACTATCCCTGAACTCTGAAAGTTTCTTTTACCCTCAGCTCTGGGTCCATCCATACAATCCAGCTTCACTCATCTGCGATTCATAGAGCACAAATGAATTAGAGTCACAAGTTCAATTGAAAAACTTTCAAACGAGATATGATTTGGTTTGGAATTGTAGCCTGGCCAAAAATCCGACCATCAACATGATAGCTAATTTGGTCCTATCATGATGATCTACCAGATCGACGGGACATAATCTTTGATTTTTTCAGGTAGATTTGCGATTTCTCGCTCCGCTCGGAATGACTGGTGCTCTAAGTTGAAGGAGTATAAAGTCAAAACTAATAATCAGGAAAAAGTCAGAGAGCGCTTGCCATGAAAATTAGAAAAGGTGCCAGTGGCTTCTTACTTATCACCAAAGGCACCTGGAAAAATTCAAGTATTGAGCTTTCGAGCTTAATTTTTATTATCCATCCAGGCTGGCAAATCAATACTTCTCACAGGCAGCAACCAAAGCTTTCAAAATGGGCTCTGGGAAGGGAATTGCTTTGGGCGCTAAAGGATCGGAGTGATCGATCCACGCCGCCTGATGGGTGCCATAGGCCAATTTGATCTCTTGACCATTCGGGAGTTGCTGGTAATATTCGAATCCTAATTCGCAGCCGTTCTCTTGGAGGCGATTCAGATACATCCGCACCACGATTTTGGCAAAGGGCATGGTATCTCGCAGATGATCGATCCGAGTCCTCAGACAACGGAGATCGGCATTAACATAGGTCTGCTGATAATGCGCGGGAAGGAGCTGATAGAAATAATTATCTCGCACGGTTCCCTGCCATTTGTAATAGTTCGAAAAATAGATATTGCCCACCATATTCGATTCCAGCAACGATGTCTCGAATATCTTTTCATGAAGCAGCGGTCCGCGCACTGGTCCATCCGGCTTTTGATAGAGCAGTTTTCCCAAAGCGAGGTTTTTTAGCCGCTCGGGAATTTTATCCAATTTTTTTGCCGAGTGCGCTGGCCGTTTCATCCGCTGGATGAATTGCTGGAAATAATCTGGGAGTTGGGTCACTTTAACTTCACCATGCCCCAGAATCTCAACGAACGATGCACGCAAATAGCCAAACGCCAGTCGCTCATAATTTGACTGTGGGGTGACTTTCTGCCAATCGTAATAAAGTTGCAGGGATGAATCTGGCATCCGATCGTCGGGCATGATCCAGAGCCGAACCTGAATGGTGTCATTGGGGTACCAGTCGCCTAGAATTTCGATTTCGCTCTCATTGGTCACCAGTCCCCATTTCCCTGTCGCCAATTGCGGCAATAATTTATCGTTGATCGGCTGGATACCAAGTTCCCGAACCATTCCCAGCCACTCCCCATAGGTCGAGAAGTAAATTCCACGAGAGAGATTGGCGGCCTCGCGAAGGGTCAACGGCCAGCGGATGATCAGGCTCATGGTTTCTTCATCTATATCCGCGTCCATCATGAAGGTTTGTGGGTCATATCCGAACTCTCGCAGCAGTTCTTCTCGCTGTTTACCCGAATTGGGTTTGAATAGGTTGAGATTGACGTTTGGATCGTTGTCGGTTTGTGGCTGCCCTTCTGGCGCTGAACTTTTTTGCCAGGCGAACGCCAGCATTCGCTCGCGGCCGAGGGTAAAAAACACTGGGAAGGTGACCACTTGAAATTCGCTGCCATTGGATTTTCCACTGAACAGAGCAAATTTGTCGATAGATTTGATGAATGAAAGTTCGATATTATCTCCATTCGCTGCCTTGAACAACGCCTCTTTAGCTGCCCAGAGCCGGCTACCCGCATATTTGGGGTGCTCTTGATTGATCAATTGGGCAAACAGCGCCTCATGCGTTGGCCCAAGCAATGCTTTCCAATCTTCCGTTGCTTTCTCATCAATCTCCATCACATCGCATCCAACTTGGGTTTGGGCTACTGATGCCAAACAGAATCGATTGTCATGAGAGATGGACAGATGGACTGGAAGGTTGAGATCGAGCTCTACCCTCGGTTTACCGTCGGGTGACCATTTAATTCTATATGCAGATCCACTGCCGGGGCTCTTTTTGCCGATGAAATCAGATACGACCTCTTCCAATACGGGTTTGATCTGTTTTCGCCGTTCGGATCGGCTCAACTGATGCAAGGCTGGTCGATTGAAGATGCGAGCGGTAGGAAAACTAAGCCCAAGCTGCTGCCTCGATTGAGTAATATATTTTTGCAATAGCTGATGATCCCTTGGATCGGGACTGGCCATCTCTTCACAAGTTGGCTCATCAGCCAGGGTCTCCAGGATGCTGAATTCGCACTGTCGCAGCCGCTCCATCATAAAACCAGATTTATCCGTCACTGTGAAGTTGCTCAGCCAGTGCTCATCGGTCCGCTCAATCAATTCCGCTATGATAATCGCCTCATCCTCCGTGGGCTCGACCGAATAGATCTCGATGCGCTCAATGCTTTTGGGCAGGGCTTTATCCCGACCTGCCACGACTTGGCCGGTTTGAAGAATCGAATCACGAAAATACGGATCGCCCAAAAGGTAGCGCTCCTGGCCGGCCTCATCACTTGCGAGAGATCTAATGCGTGCGGTACACTCAGTATAGACCGTACTCAATGCATAGAATTGGCGTAACCGCTGGAATGAAGGGCCCTGAAACAGCAAGCGGCCATAAAGATCCATTTGGGGATTGATTTGCAACGGCCCATTCGTTGGGCGCTTGCAATCGACCGGTTTTCGCTCAAGCTCAAAATCGATGGGGAGCTGAAATTCGGCTGAGAAATGATGATAGGCGAAACCGCTCTGTTCCGCGGAAATTCCCACGCGAACGTGCTCGAACTGCTCCTCACCGTCATTTTCTTCCACTATGGCATGGATCAAAATATTGGTACCATGTTCCGGATCAGCGATAATGGGCCGATCGAATTGAATATGACGGAGACTGACTGATTTAAATTGCTGCCTGCCTGTTACCAAGGCGACGGTTTGCGCCATTGCCTCTAAGCCAAACACAGCCGGGAACAAGTAACTGCCCTCATAATTATGATCGATGAGATAAGGATGACGATCCAGATTCAGATGAACTTTCACAACCGCCTCGATTCCAGGAAATAGCAAGACCACATTTTCGAGGAAGTTATTGGCCACTGGAGGCGTTGGTAATTGCGGCCGCCAATTATCCAGTCCTCCGATGCGAGCAGTAACAATCACCTGCTGCGCATTAGGATCGTTGAAGAACAGCGAAACAAATCGATCAATGCCCTCGGAGACCGGTATTGCAGAGGTACCCATAGCTGCGAGCGTATGCACACTACCCATCCGCGCTCCCATACCGACTTCATCCCAGACGCTGAAAGCAATGGCCAGGGTGCTGGTCTGCGGATGATCTTTCTGAAAACGCTGCAGTAGCAATTGCATCATTTCATTGGAAAAGGCATACCAGGCATTGCCAGGCATTCCAGTGACGCCGATGATCGATGTTAAACCAACGAACAACTTCGGAGGCTTTTGATCCAATGCGCGGCTGATGTTTAGCGTCCCAATCACCTTGGGAGCGATCTCCTGTTGCGCCGCATCTAATGGGACATTTTCAACGGTCTGCGGACGATTCATCCCTGCTCCAAAGATCACCCCAGTGATAGGACCTAATTGTTGTTCAATGGCCTGTAAGGTTTCAGTTACCTGGTGTTCCTCCGTGATGTCACAGGCAAAATATTGGCAGGTTAGATTGGCCTGCTTGTAGCGATCTAGGGTCGCCACGATTTCTCGCTGGCTCTCGCTCATTGAATCGCTTGTCGGTAACGAAGAGCTGCCGATGAGTGCCATCTTCGCGCCGGTCCGCCGAGCCACCTCAAAGGCGCATTGGGCGGTGATCCCTCGGGCGCCTCCGGTCACCAGAATCACGTCTGTTGAGTCCCATTCGATATTGCGCTTGGAATACTGGTAAGGATTCTGGAGCACTGGATGAGGAACATATCGATTTAAGTTTTTATCGTATCCAGCAACTTCAAAAACAGCATCACTCCCCAATTCTGCGATAAGCGCCTGTGCGATTTGTTCATCAGGAAGTTCATCATCAAAATCGATGCTGCGCACGTTCAGGTTCGGTCGTTCATGGTGAATACTGGCGAAAAACGACAGTGCCCCAGCTTGCTCTAACGTTCTAGGACCTTTTTCCAGGCCAAACTTACCATCAGCGAATTGGATAACCATCAGCAATGGCCGGGCTGATGGGCCATCTGATGGTTGCTGCGTCAAACCAATTCTGGCAAGCAGATGAAACCGAGCCACACTATTCATGATCCGTTCGGATGATACTTCATCAGCGCTGCTTCTGGGTAATATCCCAATGACGATCGAAAAGTCGCTGGGAAGCTGACCTTCTTCAGCAAAAAAGGTTTTCCTTTGGGCCAAACTGCCATGCTGCTCTAACGATCGAGCGATGGTAGCAGCCAGTTGTTCATCGCTTGCCTCATGAAGAATGAGGGCCTTCTTTCCAGAAAGAAGGGCCTCGCTCTGGCGCGTAAGCGGTTCTGGTGTCGGCACCATGATGAAATTGCGAACCCAGGTTTTTACCCCACTGGACTTTTCGATGTTAGCAAGCAGTTGTTGCATCGGTGTCACGGAACCAGCATCGATAGCAGCGCCTTCCTTCACGGCAATGATGGCGCTCGCGACTTGCCTGATATTGGACTGAGCCAGCTTTGCGGGATCGACCTTGCCAGCGACTCCGTATTCACGAGCTATATTCACAATCAGCTCGCCCGCCTTAATGGACTCCATATTAAGATCATTGAGCAAGTACATATCTGGGGTCAGGGTTTCTGGAGGGAACCCAGTTTTCTGTGCGATCAGTTCAATGATGCGATGCTCGAGATTGCTCTGTAAATCTACCGCTGTTTTTTCAGTAATGGCTGGCTCAACAGAAGCGGATGATTCCCGCTGCTCAGTTGGTTGTTCCAGCGCTAATGCCTCTCCCGATGGCTCAATCGGAATCTTAGAAAAATATTTAATATCCGTCTGGATGATTTCTTTTATGAATTCTCCCCGTTGGGATAGATATTGAGAGAGCGTTTCTGGGGCAATTCCAAGGTCCCCAAGGAATGAGATAGGCGAGGCCATTGGAAGCGAGACTTTTTTGCTCTCCAGCGAGGGGACCCGTAGTTCCCGCTCGCAAGGATTAACAATAAATTTGCGCTGCGAGGGAAGGATGAACGTCCGAATCAGCCGATCTTCGAACAATGCTTGCCAATGAATATTACCGCCATAGACAAAATAAGCGGCCAGAATGGCATTCAAGTCTTTGTCCGCTCCTGATCGCGATTCCACCGGCAGGCAGGGCAAAGGGCTATCTTCGAGGATCGCTCGAGTCAAATTAGAAAGAATATTCCCAGGTCCAACTTCGATAACCAGATCGCTGACAGATGCGATCGATTTTACGAGCGCGATAAAATTGACAGGATTGGTGATTTGTTGGGCAAAATGATCCCTCAGCGCGATCCCATCGACAACGAGATCCCCAGTCATTCCAGAATAGAGTTGAATTCCTCTGCTGAAATATTGCTCTGGGAGTTTTGCTTGCTCTCTCAAAATTTGTGCTGAATGATGGACGAATTTTGAATGAAAGGCATTGGAAACTGGCAATTCCACTGCCTGGATGCCTTTCGTTTTAGCCTGTTTGAGGATCTCTTGGAGCGCAATTTTTTCACCAGCGATGACAGTTTGGGTTGGGCTATTTATATTGGCGATGGTCCAATAGCCAGAGACATGAGATGCCAACGCTTGGGCCGCTGTGACGTCGCAGCCGAGGCTGATCATGGTCCCTGCTTGGTCTGAGGATGCGGACATCGCTTGACCCCGCAAAGCTGCAAGTTTTAGCAACTCTTTCTCATTTAAAGCTCCAGCAAGGTGGAATGCCGTCAACTCGCCCAAGCTATGACCAGCAACGGCTGATGGCTCGATTCCCAACCGTGCCAACTTTTTGCTCCATAACAAAGACGTCAGACAAATTGCTGGCTGAGCAATGCGAGTCTCGGTTAGTTGGCGTTTCCACTCGGCCAATTGTTGGGCATCGGCCTGATCGGTGGGGCGAAAGATATATTCGCTCAATAAGCGGTCGTTTTGTTCTCCCACCCAAGCATCGGCCTGATTCACAAGCTCCCGTAGCCAAGGATGTCGCTCTACCAACATTCGACCCATGTTCAGTTGTTGCGCGCCTTGCCCCGAACATAGAAATGCCACCCGTGGATTTTTTAAACAATTCCCAATCCAGATGTCCTTAAATGGGCTGACTCTCGTTTCGCCTGGGGCAAGAGGGCCTTCCGCGATCATTTTTGTTAATTGGTTCAATTTATCCACCAGCTCTTTGGGCCGGGAGGCAATCATCGCTGCCCGAAATCTGTGAGTTGGATTGATCTTCTGGGCTAAATCCGCAGAGAGATCTGCCATCTCTGCTAAACTAATATCCCTTGCGATACTGGATAATTTTTGCGCTTGTTCGATCATCTGGTTGACATTTTCAGCGGCGAGCACGAAAAGCTCGGTACTCTGATGGGAAGCCAGCAACGAGCGTTCATCCAGTGGCGACTTCAATTTTGGGCTGGGTGCATCGCCAGATTCCAGTGTCACATGGGTATTGATCCCACCGAATCCCATCGCTGAAACTCCTGCGCGCAACTTGGAATTGGGATCTCGAACCTCGCCAAATTGGATCGGATAAATATGATGTGCCTTTTCATTAAAAATGGGATGCGGTTCGGTGATTCCAGCAGTGGGCGGAAGCACCCGGCGGTTCACAGCGATCGTCGCCTTGATGAGCCCTCCAATGCCAGCAGCCGCTTTGGTATGCCCGATGATGGACTTAAGCGAAGTCAAACCTTTCTTCTTAGTCCGTTCTGGTATCGGCTGGTCGGCGATTTGGCTATCATCTGCTAACATGATTCCTTCGACTTCGATGGGATCGCCGACCGATGTCCCAGTGCCATGTCCTTCAACAAAATCCACGGTTCTGGGATGATAACCCGCCTTTTCGTACGCCCGTCTCAGCGCCAGGCTCTGGCCAGTGCTTGAGGGCGCAGTGATCCCCCCTCTTCCATCAGAGGAGATGCCCCAGCCTCTGATCACCGCATAGACGTAATTTTTATCTGCGCGAGCATCTTCAAGCCGTTTGAGCACAACAAATCCACAGCCCTCTCCAGGAATGAATCCTTTTCCATTTTTATCGTACACCTTCATTTCATCAGGGGTGATTGCCCCAGTTTTAGCAAAACCTATCATCTCAAAAGTGTCAATGCTGATGTCGACTCCACCAGCAAAGGCAAGGTCCAGATCGCCATGTACCAAGCAATCGGCAGCGCGACAGATGGCTAACAAGGACGACGAACACGCGCCATCTACGGTATAGCCCCCGCCTTTCAGATCGAGGTAATTGCAAATCCTACCAGCGATTGTATTGGAGAGCCCTCCTGCCAGTGTATCTTCGGTGACTTGAGGAAAGGGAGATTTGAAGCATTCTTCCAAATATTGCTCGAATTGTCGAGTAAAATCGGGAGATAGATTCAAGGCCGAGGCGGTTTTGCGTAGCGCTTTGGCCACATAAGGCCAGCGCATCCGAAAACTATTGGATCGGGTGAATTCACCAGTGAGCGTGTTGCCTAAAAGAACCCCTGTCCGTTCCTTCGGCAGTGTTGTCTTATCGTAACCAGCATCTCGCATTGCTTCCATGGCGACATCCACTGCCAACCAATGAACAATATCGGTCACTTCATAGGTCGATTTTGGGATGCGATTGCCAACCCAATCGTATTCATATCCATCAATCACCGCCGCTTGATCACCATAGGTCTTATCTGGAACTTTTGGATCCGGATCGAAATAATCGGAAAGCGGCAATCGGCAGTCTGGCATACGTCGAAATTGACGACGACGCGCAAGGATGTTTTCCCATAATTCAAGCGGATTTCTTGCGCCTGGATACCAACATGCAATGCCAATAATGGCAACTTCATTCTTATTATTTTTGATACTCACTGTGCCTCCCCAACATAATTTTGGCTAACTTTCGCCCTCAGATAGAGCTTATCAAGCTCCACATGGGCAAAGCGGAATCCTCAATATCTTTTATTTCAATACAATCGCAACGAAGGATTTACAGAAAATTTTTTGATCGGTGGATTGTTTCTCTTTCTCATGAAGCTTCTGAAACAAAAATATTTTTCTTATAAAGATGCCGATTTCCCTAATCCGCCAAAGGCTAAATAGCAGCGATCGAATAAGCTGCTTTTGACAAATATGTCGTAAAATCGATTGTTTTGAATTGAGCGAATTGGCAATGTCAGCCAATTTATTCGATCGAAAATGTCACAGCTCGGGCCAATAGGAATACACGATCAGATGAAGCTGCACCACGAACTTCAGAACATCTCCTCTGGAGAATGAAAGAACGATGAATCAGTTGAGTGTGAGGTTGATCAATTTGCAAAAGAGTATTCTCGGCGCACGCGAATTGACCCGGCAGTTACTGAGAGATTTTCATCATTTTGATGAAATCGCATCGCAGAAATGGCTCAAAATTACAGAATGCCATAAGGCCCGAAGCTCAATCACCCGATTTCATTTATCAAACGCTTTTTCCATTCAGCGAAAGATTCTCGAGTAGCCAGTTTGATTCGTTGCAAAAATGATCTGAAGTATTATGGTTCGAATTAATTGGTGTGCGATCAAAAACCATACTTTGCACCTAACAAGACAGTGCTTCTAAAAAACAATAGGCCAAATTCGGAATTGCGCTTGCCCACATAGCCCTCACCGCGTATCCAGGCGGTAAGGCCTGATGGAAAAATGTAATTGAGCGTCACAATTCCTGCACCGCTACCATCAACCAGATTCTCCAGGAGTAAAAACTCCGCGCTGGACCGCTGCATCGGCCAATAGCCGCGACAAAAAGCATAATGGCGTAAGGTGCCATATTTATCCAATGTGGATAACGCGCTATAAAAATTAACGAATGACAGCGGATCCGGTGGAAATGCGCTCATGCCGTCTGTTTGCCTGAGAATGAATTTACGCCAGCGTTGCCATTCATGATGAGTTAGTCCCTCTCTGTTATAGTAATACTCTATCATCAAATTAATCCCATTATCGAATGTGTATTGAGCTCCCAACAGCAGCTTCGGAAATAATTTTTCGCTGTTTTGATATCGAGCAATGTAGTTAGATATGCTAGAATTGGGCTGAAAATTCGGATCGCTCAGCACTCGATGATAAAGTTTATTGGTTCCCAATTGGCCAATCCATTCGCTGTGAAGCTCAATATGAGAGCCATAGGTATAGGCTGTCGTAACGCCCCATTTGAACTTATCGACTTCCTTCCAAAAAGCAAGCAACGAGAGGTCGATATCACAGATCAACGTATAAAAGCGGCTGGCTAATTCATGTTTTCCCCGGTGAAATTTGTCTTTATATCGGGCCTCGTTGGCATAAACGAGAGCAAAAGAGTGAAGATCGGAGAACGCATCGAAGGAGATGATCTGTTTACCCTGGTATCGTTCGAGGCGATCCGAAGGATCCGATGCGTGTCGAGCAGGTTCTAACACGCCACATGGGTTAAAAGCGTATCCCGTTCCCCATTTTAAAATTTTTCGACCAACAGTGACATGAAACGCCTCTCCAATCTCTCGATCAAAGTACAATTCTCGGATGATGGCACGATAGGCGCTGGCATCGCGATCAGTATACTCGGCCAGACCTTTCATTGCCGTTGTAAATGAACCATAGTTCAAAAACAGATCTGAGCTGGTGAAATTCCCATAGCGAATCTGAGGTAACCATTTATTATCCCGGTTCAGCGGCGTATCATTGAGGCGTCTGTAATAACCCTCGGTGATCAACCCAATGCGATAGTTGAGCTGACCGTCAGGCGGTGAGCAAACCGATGGAGCGGCGAAGACCAAGCAATAAACGATCAAACCTAACAATGGATTTCGGCTGATGAATTTGTCCATCGTTGCCTCTTTATTAAAATGAAATATTCAGCATGCTATTTTAATTGGGTCAAATAATTTTTATTGAAATATTTGTCTGGTAGCTCTTTCGGCTCATATTCGAGATATTCCATGATGGTATGGCTGTTGTTCCGCAAACGATCGATCAAGGTCATTTTTCGCAGCAGCCGTTTCCCATGGACGAGCTCATATTCGTCGTAGCTGACGGACTTACAGAGTTTGCCAGAGGCAAGATAGAGTTCGGCTTTGACGGGCTTCGATTCAGCCTTGGTCACCCAATATTCTGCCCGAGGATAGGTGGCGCTGGAAGTTTTCGCCGTAAGCAACAATTTATAGCAAGCCTGGTCAGCGACCTGTTCCTCGCCAAGGATTGTGGCTTGATAATCTCTCGAAAAATTCGTTCGGGCTACGTCGCCGTTCGAAGCATTGCCAGCCAATCGCTGGAGCGGCGTCACTCGGATTGGACGACGGGTATTCGGCATGTAAAGCCACATCAGATCGTCCACCATTAATAGGTATTGACCTTTTTGTTCTGAGTTGAGAAATCGAACCAGACTTTTGCCGCTCCCTTTGATCATCACTTCGAAATCAGAGCTGTCCTCAAGTTTGTCGTTTTTAAAATTTTTTATTCTGGTAAGGACAATGAAAGACTCCCAGCTATTGCGATAAAGGTCAGCAGCGCGAAGAATCTCATCTCCAGATCCCTGGGCCTGCAACAGCCCTGCTATTAAAATTGTGCAAATCAAAATCAGGAATTTTTTCATGAACCCCTCGCCTAAAATTCAAATGCTCGAAAGTGCCGGATTCACGATCTCTTATCATTTCGAAATTTTATGAACCCAGCATTCCTATTCAATTCTTTCATCCGATCATCATTTCGCTTCTTCAAACTATTGTTGAGCTCCTCATTAGCATTTTTGAAATCTAGAAAAAGGATGAGTTGTATTGTTCAAAGAAAAACGAAATCTTGTCAAGCAATGATCAAAATAGGTCCGCTTTACAGCTATGCCTTGCCTGATGTTAACAATTTTGCTGTTTGTGCCATAGATACCAAGAGCGACCGAGTTTGGTCAAACGATCAAATATGCCCCAGTGCATCGACAATTTTCATTCTAGCGGCTTTGGCAGCCGGGATGAGCGTTGAAACTATGGCGGTGATGACCATGAATATGAAGCTTCCCAAATAAATGCTCAAGACGTAATGGACATTGAGCGGATAGCCGAATGTCGATCCCGGTGGTGGTGGCATCATAATGCCAGCGTGATTGATGGCGAAAGACAAAAGAAATCCTAGCACCAGCCCAGTAACCGAGGCGATGACGCCGATGACTAATCCTTCCAATAAGAAATTTGTCAACAAGCGCCGACCTGAAGTGCCGATCGCCATGAGTGTCCCGATCTCCTTTGTCCGCTCGAAAATGGACATCATCATGGTATTGGATGAGGCTAATAGGACAACAATAAAAATCAGCACGCCCATAAATCCAAAAATGGTGTTGTAGAGTTTGACCACTGCCTGATAAAATGTGGCCAATTCGTACCACTTTTTGATTTTATAATCTGGAAGCAATTTTGAAATTTGTTCGGCAGCCAGATCGGTTATCTCCGTCGCTTTAAGCACGACCACGATTTTGGTCACGCGATCGGTCACTAACAGGTTCTGCGCGGTGGCCAGTTTAACTTTGAGCAGACGAGCATCCAATTCTGGAACGCCAGTTGAGAAGACGCCGACCAGTTTCACATCTACCGCATTGAGCGCTCCAGAGGTAGTGGTCACCATTAAGGTCAGATAATCGCCGATATTCGCCTTGAGCGCTTTCGCCAGCCCCGAGGCCAAGATCACTTCATCCTCGTCCAAATCCGATGGTTGCTCATCTAAATGATGTCCCATGTCCATGCGGATACGCGATTCGGAAAGCTGGCGCTCCTCTTTCGGCGCTATTGCTTCCCCTATGAACGCTTCGGATTTTTCACCGTTGGAGAGCAACCCCATAAAATTGATGCGCGGCATGGCAAACTGGACCGATTCAATCGATTGAATAAGCTTGATCAAACTGTCCGATCGCTCGATCCCAAATTGCAGCGGCTTATCCTCCTCCTCTTCCAGATATTGTGGATTAAACATCTGAAGATGCCCGTATTGTCCTCTGATGGCGTTTTCTCCTAAGCCCCAGAACGAATATTTCATGAATCCCCCAGCCAGAATTAACGAGATAACTCCAAACGCCATGATGAGGCCAGTGATCGTGGTGCGACGCAAATTGCGTGTGACATTTTTTAATGCAAGGATGAAAAATTTTGCTTTCATTATGCCCTCGTGTTTTGCTGTGAACGTAAGAGAACTTGTTCTGCGGTCATTTCTTACTGGAGGAAGATTTTTTTCGTCCCCCACGGCGCTGATGGTGAGAAGCCGAGGCGGTTTTCGTCCTCGGAGTCGAGACGTCGGTAGTGCCGGTGACAGAAGAGTTTTCGGGCTGGATGATGCTCTCTATTTGCCCATCGCGAAGCTGAATGATTCGTCGGGCGATTTGAACGATCTTGGGATCGTGAGTGGAGAAAATAAACGTAACGTTCTCCTCGCGATTTAATTTGGCCATCAATTTTAAAATATCTTGGGCGGTATTGGAATCGAGGTTTGCAGTGGGTTCATCAGCCAGCACGATTTTTGGTTTATTGACAAGCGCTCGAGCGATTGCCACCCGTTGACATTGGCCCCCAGAGAGCTCCCGTGGCTTATGATGCGCCAGGTCACTCAATCCCACCTCTGACAAAACCTGTTCGACACGTTTCTTCCGTTCGGTCCCAGAGAGTCCCGTAAGCAAAAGCGGATATTCCACATTCTCATAGGCACTCAATACCGGGATTAAATTGAAGGATTGAAAAATGAAACCAATATTATGAAGCCGCAGTCGGTGCAATTGTCCCAAACCGTTATAGCTGATTTTTTTGCCATCAAGGTAAATTGTTCCCTGGCTTGGTACATCAATGAGCCCGATGAGATTCAGCAACGTCGTTTTGCCGCTGCCCGATGGCCCAGAGACCGCTACAAATTCGCCCATAGTGAAATCAAGTGTGATATCTTTCAAAGCCAAGACCTGAATATTTTTCCCCATTGTGTAAATTTTCGAAACGTTTTTCAATTCAATCAGCGGAGTCATTTTGCTACCTTTCCATTTTGTGCCTTCCATTCTTGTTCGGCTTTTTTTGCCCAATCGCTTTCTGGAGCGATGGTCATCGCCTGATGAAAATATTGGGTGGCACGTTCGAGATCATCATCTTTTTTGTAAGTGAGCCCAGCTCGATAGTAGATCATGGCTTGTTGTTCCTTTGACCAGCGCCGAAAATCTGGATGCGTCATGATGTACTCAAAATCCAGCCGGCTTATTTCCAATCGCCCGAAAAATGAAGGCAAGTGATAACTATTCATCGCGCGTACCCATCGAACTGCCAGATTGTCTGGGGTCAGCGCTACTGCCCGATCGATCGAGTCAATCCCTTGTTTGGTGAGCTTCAGCTTTTTATGGACCGCGGATTCCAAATTGCCGCACCAAGTCAAAATATTTCCCAGATAGGCCAACACGATGGGATCATCGGGCTTTTGCTGATTCAATTCTCTGAAAACTTCTTTACAATCCTCTAAAGCGGATTTATCTCCAGTCTGAGCCAAATGATGATAGACAATCCCCAGTTCCAGCAGCAAGTCACCACAATCGGATTGTTGTGCCCGTTTGCGTTCCAAGCTTGTAATATAGTTAAGCAATTCGATCTTTGATAGCGTATTGAGGTGACATTCTAATGTTATGTTCTCCATAAGAGTCCGTGGCTCAATTATGATGTTCAAAATTCAACTATGTGAATGCTGAAAATTGTGATTTTTAGAATTGATTTCTGACGTTTTCGACTTCCTGGAAAGGGAAAAGGATAAGCCTTTAAGATTGTTGAATACCGAAGGATCATGTTTCACAGTATGTCCCATCGCCTTGCCCAACAATTCTATCCAATTTCAGATTCGTTATGGATAGATACGTCCATAAGGCGAAATTTGCGGAGGGACTCGGTGAAAAAACTGATGTGGAGAATTGATGGTTTTGCAATTGAGGCGGGATCGCTGCTAAAGGTAACATCTTTTTTAATAGGCGGCCGAAACAGAATCGTATGTTAGACTCAATGATCCGGTTAGCTGGCAAAAAATTAACTCAGAACGCTGAAGCAAGATTGTTCAATAAGTAGAAGTGTAATTCGAGTAGGAACAAAACTCATTTGCTGAGGCCGAATGGCATCTTCTAAATTCCAAGCTTCATCATAGGTAAATTTGAAAACAATGGTGTGGGTAAGGAGCTTGCAATATTAAGCCTGATACGACCGAAAACTGTTTTTTAAATCCTGGCGTTGGACTAAAATTTGCCAAGATAGATGGCAATCAGACCAGCGAACATATTTAGTTTCAAAATCAGGCTCAATCGGGATAAATTGGACGGGACAGGATTTTTCCACATGGCAACGAGCACATAGATAATGATCCCATCAACGACGAGGACGACCATGGCCAAATAATACGGTCCGAACACCTGGATGATATAAGGGATGAGCGTGAGCAGGATGAGGAAACAATAAATTGCTGTAGCGAGAATCAGGGCTGGCTTCTCACCATGCCGAATCGGGAGCGTTACAATCTGATCGGCACGATCGCCAGCGACGTCCTCGACATCTTTGATGATTTCTCGACCTAAATGATAAAAAAACGAAAAAAGGGCAGGGATCAGCGCCAGACGGATGCGATTAACAGCCAGACCGCCGTAGATAAAAGCCAGAGCAGTGATCAGGCTAACTGTGAGATTGCCCCATAATACAGTCCGTTTCAGGCGATAGCTATAAAAAAACAGCAGTACCGAGGCGAACAAGCTGAGAGCGAATGCTGCTGGGTTGATCAATGCGCCGATCGCGACGCCAGCGATAAACAGCACCATCGAGAAGATAAGACCTTCTTTTGGTGCGATAATTCCAGCGGCCAGGGGGCGATGAGGCTTGTTAATTTTGTCGATAGCGATATCATAATAATCGTTGATCGCATTGGCCGCTCCCGCGATGATGCCCCCAGAGAGGCTGGCATAAAGGACCTTGAGCAACGGTTGAACTGTCCCAGTGATGAACGCCCCCATAAAAATTGAGAACATGCCGATGACTACATTCAGCGGCCGAGTGAGCAACAGAAAATATTTGAATCGGTTCTTTGCCAAGATGCTCCTTTGATCAGATTTTTCAAATTTGACAGTGTTTTTTCCTTTGTTGATTAGGAAAGATAGGGGGACATCAGTCAAACAATTTGAAAATTTCTCTTACTGCTTGAGCTACAATCCTTTGGTTGTTGGCAGCGAAACGTTAAGCGCTATTTTGGGCAAATTACTGAACGGGTTCTATCGTTTTTGCAACAGCCGATCAATTTTTTCAATGAATCTATCTGGCCCGAGATACCCGATTTCTCGCATATCCATTTGTTCTTGTCCGTCTGCTGTGATAAAGACCAAGGTCGGCATCCCCGTCACGCTGAACTGCTGCATGAAACGTTTGATATTTTCATCCGGGGCAGTGCAATCAACTTTCACCATTGTTAATTGTTTAGAAATTTCGATCACACGTTCATCTCTGAAAGTGGTTCGATCCATTTCTTTGCAGGGAGCACACCAATCAGCGTAGAAATCAATAAAAATTGGTTTGCCTTCGGTTTGAAGTTCGGCCAAAGATTGGTCTGTGTAATGGACCCAATTCAGTTCTGAGGGCTTGGCGTGAATAGCACGATTGGTCAAGAAAATGCCGAATACGATCATTGCCAGTCCAAAGATAGCTCGAGCGATCTTGAACGCACGAGTATAACCTGGTGCATGATCCAAAAATCCCAAGAGCAACCCGCCAAATATGGCCAATAACCCAAAGAAGAAGCCCAGTTGATCGTAAACATGTCGAGCTTGCGGCAAGAAGAAATAAAGGGCAACGCCGATGAGCAACACTCCGAACAACTTTCGAATCCAAACCATCCACATGCCAGATTGGGGGAGTTTGCTCAACAAACTGGAAAAAGTCGCTAATATCAAATATGGCACTCCGAGCCCCAGCCCCATGACGAAGAACAATAACGTGCCCTTCGCAACGATGCCCAATTTGGCCACCAGACCGACCAAACCGATAATAATACCCGCAGCGCAGGGAGCAATGACCACCCCAACAGTTAAGCCCATGATCAATGCACCAATTGTTCCCTCACGAGATTTTCCGAGCGAACTGGATAACCACGCGGGGACGGTTATTTCAAACGCACCGAACATGCTGGCTGCCATGGCGAGAATGATGACGGTGACAGCAACCACAAACCACGGATTTTGGAATAAAAATCCCCACTGCTTACCTGCGAGGCCAGAGATCAACCCCAAAGCGGCGAAGATCAGGGCAATTCCGATCACGTAGAACAATGCCATCACGAAACTTGAACCTCGGCCCTTGCCGCTTTGCCCCCCGAAATAGCCCACTGTCAGTGGGATCACAGGATAGACACAAGGAGTAAGGTTCAAGGCCAGGCCAAAGATGAAAAATGCCAATAACGCGTAAGGCAATCCTTTTTCGATAACCTGCTTGGCTTTCAATTCATCCGAGGTAAACGCCACAGGGGCACTTGCTCTACTGGTAGTGGGCACAGATGGCTGCGCAATTGAGGCTGTCGGTTGCTCGATCACAGCAGTTTCAATTCGTTCGGTCTGGTTCGGCTCTTTAGGAGTAGCAATTTGACTGAAAGGTTTGCTCTCCCTCTCCACGCTGCCAGGCACCACTTCAATAGGGATTTCAAAGGGCTCTGACGTTGGCGCAAAACAATTATTGTCATTGCACGCTTGATAACTCACCGATCCTTTAATCGTGCTTGTTCCGATCGGAAACTGATCTGACAGCGTTAGTGAGGCTAAAAAATCTATAGTTCCCTCGTAAACCGAGAGTGGCTCCTCCGAAAATGAAAATTTGAGCAATTTCGGATCAGAATAATGGATTGCACTGAAAGAAGCATGATCCATCGGCTCGAACTTTACCACTGTCGGGATCAAATAGGGCTCGGTGGGTTGATGGGAATTGATATGAAACCCTGGTGCGATCGTCACCGAAATACTCAAATTGACTGTCATGCCTGGAGAGACCTTCTCAGGCGAAATTTTTGATGAGACGGTCAAGAATTTCATGTTCATAAAGTCTTGTGCTAATCCAGCGGACAGAAGCATGAAGGATGTAACCAAGCCTACTGATACACGACGCAAGATTTTCATTGAATCGCTCCCGAAAATTAACCCGACTAATGATTACTGCTATTTTACTCAAATTCAAAATGTCAGTTCCTAAATGCATTAGATGAACGTTACCAAACAACGATGCAATGATCTTAAAAGTTATGGTGTCAATTTCGAAATAACTATAATGATCGGCCGAGAAACAAATTGTCAATCGGATAGAGAACGGGCAGAAGAAAAGAATGATTTCAATTTTTATAGCCGGGTGCTATTTTCCAAATTATCGGATGGCGAATGAGAAATTTTGATCGATCACTTCCGCTAAAAATCAAGGGGGAGGTGTTCATTCCCTAAAATTTTGCTAATAAAATTGCTTGCTTTGAATCAAATAAATTGCTATCTTTTAGCGATGAAGGGAATTAAACTCTTGCAACAAAGCTGCATAAATTTTATCGCATTCTTGATTGCGAAAGTGCCCCTGTTTGATCCGAAGAGGATGAATCTTCTTTATTCAACCTTTCAATTATCCACAGTATATTCAATCAAACATAATAACTTTGAGGGAGGCTCAGATGATCTGGTTCAATAATCTCATTGCCAAAATTCTGCCCTATTTTCCGAAACCCTTTGTGGGAATTTTTGCCCGTCAATATATTGCTGGAGAAACGCTGGAAGATGCGGTGCGTGAAGTGAAAAATTTGAACGCTCAGGGCATTTGTGCAACAATTGATCTGTTAGGTGAAGAGAAAAAGGTAAAAGAGGATGCATTGAAAGCTGTCGAGGTGTACTTACAGGTGTTAAATGTGATCGCCCAGGAGAAATTGGATGCGAATATTTCTGTGAAACCCACCCATATGGGATTAAAATTGGACAAAGAATTTTGTTATCAAAACATCAAAAGACTGGTCGAAGCAGCCAAACAGATCAACAATTTTGTTCGAATTGATATGGAAGATTCATCATGTACCGATGATACCATTGATATTTACCTGCGCTTAAAGCAGGAGTATGATAATGTGGGTACCGTTTTCCAATCCTATTTGCGTCGCCTTGTGGGCGATCTTAATCGCGTCATTCCACATAAGGCGAATTTGCGACTGTGTAAAGGTGCCTATTATTGGGAGAAGCGGGAGGTAGTGTACAAAGACGGAGAGATTGTCAACGACTCGTTTCGCTATGCGCTGGAAAAATTGCTTTCGAATGGCTGCTATGTTGGAATTGCCACTCACGACGAAAGATTGGTCTGGGAGGGGATCAAATTGGTTGATAAGTTGCATCTGAAACGCGATGATTATGAGTTCCAGATGCTTTTAGGCGTTGATCCACAACTGCGACGCATCATTGTGGATGCCGGCCATCGGCTTCGGGTTTATGTGCCATTCGGCAAGGAATGGTTTGCCTACTCGATCAGAAGACTACGCGAAAATCCGAAGATGGTGAATTATATACTCAAAAATACAGTATTCCGAATTTTTGGAAAGCGACAGTAGTTGCTAAATAGTTCGTGCCGATCGGCTGGCGCACTGGCTCGCCAGCCGATCGACCGTTACCCAAAACAATGTGACTTTGTTAAGCCTGATGCTGATCAGGCTTTCTTTTTAATGGATCGCTTTTATTATAGAAACTTTTATGATGCCGAAAGGAAAAGCCTGGCGATCAAAATCTCAGGCTAGAACAAATTATGGGATTGTATTTTAAAATAATTTTTGTTATATTGTAAACGATGGCTCTAAATGGTTCGAGCTAAAAGGTAACCTCGGGAAGCTGATCTATGTGCAACTGGAACCGCTCTGTGATGATTAACTACCATTGGCATCTGGTAATGATATTCGTCTGGCTGATATGTATCGCGGCATGGGCAGGGGCTATTCCACAGGAGACCCTAATGGAGATCCGTCCCGATTCCATTCAGCACGATAGCTCTGCCATTGTTGTGGATTCTGTTACCACTTTTCATCAGCCTCCCTACAATAGTGCCGATTTCATATTACCGCAGCGGACTAAGACGATATGGCAAATATCACGAGCTGTAATGAATGAAATTTTTCATGAGGATTTGGGTGATATTTTGATTTATTTTCCAGGGAATTATCTGGATGATCGCGGTACCCCCGGGCAGCGGTTGCTTTTCACGCGCCACGGAGCCAGTGCAATGCAAACTCAGGTTCTATTTAATGGCGTTCCCTTATATCATCCCATATTTGGTGGAATGGATCTGAATCTGATCCCCCCAGCGATGATCGATGAGATTGCCATGGATGCCAAATTGCCTGAAAGTTGGCGCAGTACCGGTTCTGAAGCGATTTTCATGGCGCCAATTCAATATCATGAGGACCTCAGCTATTCTCGAGTTGGCTATCATAAAGCGCCATACGGTTATAGCGATGTCGATGTGATCTTCGCCAGCAAAGCCAGCCGAAAAATGACCTTAATTCTGGGCGGGATCATCAAATCTTATGAGGGAAAGACAGATATTTTTCGATTTGAGCAACAAAATTTTCGGGGCAGAGTTATGCGTCAGCTTTCGCGCCGGTGGAGCATGGATTTTTTTTGGAACAGTAACAAGCTGAAGCGGAATTTGCCCAATCCCAACTTTGCAACAGGTTCAGAGGACTATCCCCTTACTTCAGCAAATGAAAAAATCTCGCGAGCCGATTATGGGTTGAAAATCGGCGGACATCTATTTGGCGTTTCAGAACAAAATTTCGGTGCGAACCTATTTTATAGCAGCGATCGTCAGCAACTTTCCGATAAAAAGTCCACCCTGAAATGGATCGACCTAGGTCAATATGCAGGTGTCCGTCTGGATTTGCAGCGCCAGATCGGGTCGCATCAAGCGCGCGTTGGTGCAGAAGTGATCTCTGAATGGACAGAGGCCGACCAGGTGGAAGACCAACGACGCACGTCTGGTACGTTATTCGTTCACGATGACTGGCGATTCTCTCATATTCTTGATTTGAATTTGTTCAGCAATTTCCGATATCATAGCGAATATGGCGGACGGTTGCTCGGCGGATTGGGGCTCTGTTTTTTACCATCAAGCCGCGGTCGATTTAACATTCTCGCCCGGCAATCGATGCGTTATCCGGTATTTTTCGAAACCTCGGCAAAAACCAACTTCATAGGAAATCCCGGGTTGCAACCTGAATTATTCCAAACGATCGAACTGGGAACTGAGTGGCAAATGCCAACTTCGTTCACTTTCAAAGGTGGCATATATTACAAACACGCGGATCATATCATTGAGCTTTCGCCACTGGATTCACTGCGCGCCACTTTTTTGAATCAGAGAAGTGCTCACTCCTGGGGTATAGATCTCCAATCCCAGTGGTCACCTTTTCCGAAATGGCAGTGGTCTGGCATCGTTACCTATTCAGATAGGGTTCAATATAATGGGACGCCAAAAATCTGGTTGATCACCCAGGTGCAGTATACTGATAGTCTTTTTCAGGGCGACTTAAAGCCCAACTTTCGGCTTGAGCTACGCTACTTTGGACCGCGTTCTAACCAAGTTATGCATCCATTTCTGTATCGCATCGAACGCGGCAAACTGGATCCTGTTCTGGTGCTCAATGCTCAGGCGCTTTTGAATTTCGGCAATTTAAAAATATTTTTTCTGTTAGAAAACATCCTGGATCGGAAATATCAGTTGACCTATGGTTATGATATGAATCGTCGGACGTTGCATTATGGTCTGCGCTGGGAGTTTTGGGATTGAAGAAAGCAAATTCAAAACGATGGACAATTCGCCATGGATCTTTCTGATTTTAATTATTAATTGGGTACACGATCCAGATGAAACAGCAGGAAAAAATCGTCATATCCGCCAGTCGACGGATCGATATGGTGGGCACAGGGCCTGATCATCTGGCCAAGATTTTGGATCAGAAATGTCCCCCTGACCAAGTTCACACCTTGGTGATCTGGACCAAGGATGCGAGCAATCTATTTGGTCATAAGCCATTGTTTGATGCGGTTCGAAAATATCAGCAATTGTTCGTTCATTATACCGTGACAGGAATGGGAGGCTCGATTCTTGAGCCACGAGTGCCATTGCCTCATCAGGCGCTACAATGGCTGCCACGGCTGATTGAGCTAACCGGCGATCCGCGACGCATCCGATTTCGGTTCGATCCGATCGTCAATCTTCGATTGGCAAACGGGGCGGTTTATAGCAACATCGACTGGTTTGAGAAATTTGCGCCACTGGTCCAACAGTTGGGTATTACCGATGTCTCGATCAGTTGGATGGCAACCTATCGCAAGGTTGTGGCGCGGCTGAGGCGGGTGGGAATTGTACCAGTGGAAATGACTCTAGAATTCTGGCAGGAGCAATATCAAAGAGTGAGAGAGGTCGCCGATCGATATCATCTGGTACTTCATGGCTGCTGCGTGCCAGGGATGCCGCGCTCCCGATGCATCGACGGGGAACTTTTGATGGCCCTCCATCCCAATCGTGAACCTTGTTCATTACGAAAAGCTAAGGGTCAACGCAGCGATTGCGGTTGTACTGAAAGCTTCGATATCGGATGGTATTTCCATTGTTATCACGGATGCCGCTACTGCTATGCCAATCCCGAACCCATTTCACTGACCAACGCCGAGACAGAATTAAAGGAATTCTGAACTCTCAATTGCGCTGGCAGATCATATAGCCAGCCCAATATCAGGAATTTGTTAGGGACATTATCCAGCTCATCCGACACAGGCGGCAGATAAATATAGCGAAACGAAATTTGATGTCATGGTTTTTATCGATACCCAGGCGGATAAATTTATACGTTTGAAGCTAATTTCGCTCCCACCGAATGAATTATAACCTATCCAAAAAAGTTTTTCTTGATTCTAAATGGTTTTTTTTTTATCTTTAGCGAACTTGTGTGTTTAAGCATTTCGATTGCAAAGCCTGTTTTTATCTAGCAAAGCGACGGTAGAAATATTCATGCGATTAGATAGTCGTATGAAACGCGAAGCCGATGTTGTTTCAATCGATAATTAATATGCAACGCTGTTAAATAGAAGTTGTCAAGATTGCCATGAGAGAAGTACATGCAACACCCTTGGATAAATAACATCATTCATCTTCATTGGGCTATCCAATGAATGAAATTGCTTCCCCATTTAATTTTATCTAAGCTGGCTAAATGATCTTATCCTTCGGTGAGGATGGAAATAAAAATTCCAAATCGATTGAAAAGAACATTAAAACAATTTGCAGTGGGGGAATGATCACGTATGCTTTTAATTGGCAGATAGAAGAATAGAAATAGGACGTTCCGAATGGCAGCGATAAGCGATTTCCAAATACGGATGGAATATTATCGTGCCCTCATCAACGAGCGACTTTCCGCAGTGGGGCGAAAAAGCGATCCTGCTTCGTTTTATGAGCCCGTTCGATATGTACTGGAGGCTGGGGGCAAACGAATTCGACCGATATTGGTGATCCTGGCCTGTCAGGCGAGTGGCGGCAGAGTGGAATCGTGTCTGGATGCAGCGGTGGCCGTGGAGATCCTACACAATTTTACTCTGGTCCATGATGATATTATGGACAGGGATGATTTACGTCGCAACCGCATGACGGTTCATAAAAGATGGGATGAGGCCACTGCGATCCTTGCCGGGGATGGATTGGTAGCCTTGGCGTATCATTATCTATTCAAAACTGAGCATGGAGATCTCAAGACCATTGCTGATATTTTCACAAAGGGTCTTATTGAAGTATGTGAGGGACAAGCGCTGGACAAAGAATTTGAGGGTCGGTTCGATATCGGTCTCGATCAATATTTGCTGATGATTGAGAAAAAAACCGCTCGATTATTAATGATCGCATCTGAAATCGGTGCGATCATCGGTGGGGCGAACCAAAGACAACGGGCGGCATTAGTAGAATTCTCGCGCCAATTGGGGAATGCCTTTCAAATTCAGGATGATCTGCTGGACATGGAAACCACATCAGGCAAGACGTATGGCAGCGATATCAAAAGGAAAAAGCGAACATTATTATTGGTGCATGCTTTCGAGCATGCTGAGCCCAGCATCCGAAAGCAGCTCTGGCAGATCATGCACAAACCAGAGATCAGTGATGAGGATGTGCAGCAGGTTCGAGCACTATTGGATGTCAGCGGCACGCTTCGCTTTGCCAGCGAACAAGTGGAGCTTCGGATTCAGCAGGCTCGACAGGAATTAGCTGAGCTGGCCCCGTCAGATTCGCGGGATGATCTCGCATTGCTTTTGCAGTGGATTATGGAGAGGAAAGCATGACATGGAGCTATTCCCGACACTATTATTAGTCAGCTTCATTGGGGGAATAGTGGCAATGGATACGGCTGCTGCTTGGCAGATCATGATCTCCCAACCAGTGGTCGCCTGTCCTTTGCTGGGATGGTTGCTTGGCGACGTAGAACTCGGGCTTACCATCGGAATTTTATTAGAGCTTCCGTGGCTGATCAATATTCCCATGGGAGGGGTTCATGGCGCCGAGGGAAACTTGGGGGCTGTCGTGGCGACCAGCCTGAGCATTTATTTGAAAGCAGCCGGTATCAATACCGAAAATATCGTGATCATCATTTCGATCCTTTACAGTCTGCTGATCAGTCGGATTGGCATGGTGATGGTCGATTATATGCGCCAGGCGAATTTGGGGTTGTTGCATCGGGCTGATATCGCCGCTCAACAAGGTGAGCTCAGTCGGATTACCTGGTTGAACATGATGGGAGTTTTTTATTCTTTTTTAATGGGGGCAGGATTGGTGGGGATCGGTTATTGGATTGGAGTTTTGGCTGTTAAGCCAGTGGCCGCCTTTATTCACCAACAGTTCGATCCAGCCTTTGGATTGGCAAAATGGGGCTTGCTAGGTCTTGGGATTGGCGCTGTGGCGACATTGTTTGCTAGCAAAGCAACGCGATGGTATGTATTGATCCCCCTTTTCGTTGGCATCGTCGCATGGGTTGTCACATCGATCATATAGTCACATAGTCGTTTTGCGGATTCACATATTTCATCACTTGTGGGACGAATGGGTCTAATAAGAAAAACAGATCTAATTAGAGTGCTGTTGCGATCCTTTTATGTTCAGGGTAGCTGGAATCCGGAGCGATTGCTGGCGCTAGGATTTTGTTTTTGTATGATTCCCATAGCCAGAAGGCTGATGAACAGCAAAGCTGGGCTAACTGAATTTTTGCAGCGGCATCTTGATTTTTTTAACTCGCATCCCTATATGGTCACTTATGCGCTTGGTGCTGTGGCTAATATCGAGGAACAGGCGATCCTCAAACGTTGGGATGACAAACGGCCAATAACCGTCCTGAAAAATAGGATTATTGGTCCATTGGGCGCTATCGGTGATATATTGTTCTGGCAGCTCATTCGACCAGCGCTGGGATTGCTCACAATCAGTCTGTTGTGGATTTTTGGTATCGGGGCAGTCGCGTTCTATTTATTGGCTTATAATTTTGCTCACTTCACAGTGCAATTCAAAGGTTTGTTCGATAGCTATGTTAAAGGTTTCGATGTCGTCCGCATTTTGTCGATGCGGGGCTTGCAAAAATATCTGACCCCGCTCAAAAATATGTTCGCTGGGCTGATGGGTGCTGAATTCGTGGTGCTGATGAGGAAGATCCAGTTGGAGACCAATTCATGGCGCGCGGTTGCCATATTTGCGATAGCAGCGCTCGTTTCGTTTCTGGTGGTTCGGAGACAGAGAATCACGATCGATTTGCTGGTGATCATCGTAATCTGTGGTTCAATAATCATAGGATTGGTTATTTAGTGTGCTAGTTCGAAAGGTGACAATTTTAAATTCGTTGGGACTTCATGCGAGACCCTCGGCTCAATTTGTCAAGGTGGCCTCGAAATTTAAGTCGGATGTATATCTATCAAAGAACGATCGGGAGGTCAATGGGAAAAGCATCATGGGTGTAATGACACTGGCCGCAGAGATGGGAAGCACCCTCACCATTCGAGTCGATGGGGAAGATGAGGAGCTTGCTATGGAAGCCCTGGTAAACCTGGTGAATGCAAAATTCTACGAAGAGTAGCGCACGATATGGCTCGTATTAAGACAGAACATAAGCCAATGGTTAAGCTGAAGGGAATTGCGGCTTCCCCGGGCATTGCCATCGGCAAAGTTTTCCTGCTGAGCGGGGATGTAGTCAAAGTGGAAGAACGCGATATTCCAGAAGCGGAGATCGATAAGGAGATTGAAAAATTTAAGCGAGCAGTTGAGCTGACCCGACAAGAGTTGAGCGAAATTCAATCTCACGCTCGCCAGACCATGGGCAAAGAAGGTGAGCGCATTTTCGATGTGCATCAATTGCTACTATCGGACAGCGTCATTTACGAAGAGACGATCACCAAGATCCAGCGGGAATGTAAGAACGCCGATTTCGCTTATTTTCAAGTCATGCAGAAGTTCCAGGAGTCTCTCGAACAGGTCAATAATGACTATTTCCTTGGTCGTGTAGCCGATATTCGAGATGTGAAACGCCGGTTGATCCGCAACATTCAGGGCAAAGAACCACGCTATCTGAACGGAATTACCTCGCCAGCGGTGATCGTCGCCCCGGATCTGACGCCATCGGATACGGTAATGCTGGATCGTCGGAAGGTGCTGGCCTTCGCAACAAACAAAGGCGGGAAGACCTCCCACGCCGCTATTATGGCACGGTCGTTGGAAATCCCTTCAGTGGTTGGATTGGTTAATATCACCGAACATGTTCAGAATGGCGATACCGTGATCGTTGATGGCAATGAGGGGGTGGCGATTGTTCGACCCAGTTCGACTGAGATCAACAAATACGTCAAATTGCGGGCCCGGTATGATGAGGAGACCAAGGCTTTGGCTGCCATCCGGGATCTGCCGTGTCGCACACTGGATGGCAAGGATGTGGAGCTGTCAGCCAATCTCGAGTTCACAGGTGAAATCAACGCGATCCTCAATTATGGAGCCAGGGGAGTAGGATTATTTCGAACAGAAAATCTATTTTTAACCCGACTTGAGTTGCCCACAGAGCAAGAGCAATATGAAGAATATTATCTGGTGGCTGAGAAGGTCAGTCCTTATCCAGTCATTATCCGGACGCTGGATTTGGGCGGCGATAAAAAAGCACCCAGTTTGGATATTCCCGACGAAGAGAATCCTTTTCTGGGCTGGCGGGCGATACGACTTTGTCTCGAGAAAAAAGATGTATTCAAAACGCAGTTGCGAGCGATTCTCCGCGCCAGCGTCATGGGGAATGTCAAAATTATGTTTCCAATGATTTCGTGCTTGGAGGAGATTTTTCGTGCGAAAGACCTCGTGGAAGAGGCGAAAGACGAGCTTCGCGCCAAGAAGATCCCGTTCGATGAGCACATTGAAATCGGTGTAATGATTGAAATCCCATCCGCAGCCATCATGGCAGATGCCATTGCTGAGGAAGTAGACTTTCTTAGCATTGGCACCAACGATCTAATCCAATACACATTGGCGGTTGATCGCAATAACGTAAAGGTCGCCAATCTTTATAAACGGCTTCCTCCTGCTGTATTGCGGATTATCAAAGATGTCGTTCATGCTGGACATAGCAAGGGCGTATGGGTTGGTATGTGCGGCGAAATGGCGGCTGATCCACTAGCCACTCTGATCTTGTTGGGACTGGATCTTGATGAGCTAAGCGTTACGCCCTCTCGGCTGCCAGAGGTAAAAAAAATCATCCGAAATGTTTGTTTTGAGGACGCTCAAAAAATTGCCGAACGAGCATTACAGATGAAGACTTCCGAGCAAGTTGAAACGTACATGCGCAACGTGATGCTAACGCGGTACAAGATGAAAATCAATTAGGGTTCACAAAGGGATACGCAAAACAATATGGTTGCTCATATAAATCTGCAAGCATTCGACAGCGCTAACATGCTCAAGCTGCTGATTGATTTTCCGATTCAATTTCAACAGGCACGTCGCATCGGCGAGGCGTTGCGCTTTGAAATCGATAGGACCAAAATAAAAAATATTATCTTTGCTGGAATGGGCGGGTCAGCGATTGGTGGAGATCTGATCGTATCATGTCTGAATGATCAGCTCCGGATTCCTGCTATTGTGAATCGAAATTATTCGTTGCCAGGATTTGTTGATCAAAATTCGCTGGTGATCGTTTCCAGCTACTCAGGAAATACTGAAGAGGCGCTGAGCTGTTATGACCTGGCTCAATCCAAAGGGTCGGTCATCGTTGCCATTTCCTCTGGCGGAAAGTTGGCTGCTCGGGCGCAAGCTGATGGCGTTCCGCTAATCACCATCCCCGGGGGCGCACCTCCGCGGACTGCTCTCGGTTATTTGAGTGTGCCGATCTTGGTCTTGCTGAAAAATTCGGGCATGGTTACTCTCAGCCCTCGGGTATTTGATGAGACGGAAGAACTATTGCAACAGAACAATCAGCGATATTGGCCGGATGCAGCGGAGAACCCGGCACTGAATTTAGCACAGCAGTTGCGCAACAAATTTCCAATCATCTATTGTGCTGCGGATTTGTTAGCGCCAGTTGCCTTACGGTGGAAGGGTCAGTTTTCGGAAAACAGCAAAGTTCTGGCGTTCTACAACGTATTTCCTGAATTGAATCACAATGAAATTGTGGGGTGGGATCAAATTCCTCAACGGCTTCGCGATTTTCAGGTTGTTTACCTTCGCGATCGAGAAGATCATGTGAGAAATCAAAAGCGGATGCTTATCACGCGCGCAATACTCGAGCGTGTGACCGATCCAATCATCGAGCTCTATGCGGAAGGGGAATCACGGCTGGCGCGATTGATGTCCATGGTTCAATTGGGAGATTGGGTGAGCTACTATCTGGCGATTCTGGCTGGGGTCGATCCAACGCCGATCGAAAAAATTCAACTATTAAAGGATCGCTTAAGCCGTGAATAGTCCGACAAATTGCAATTGGCTATCGTTGCTGATCACGCTAGCGCAGGTGATTCGCAAAGCTGTCTATCCATGGCTCAATTCAGAATCGGCGCGCCAATTATCAGGTGTGGCCCATAGCGGCGACGTGACCTTTCAATTAGATACAATCGCAGAACAAGCGGTAGAAACCTTTTTGACTCAGCAACAAGTTCCGCTGGCTTACTACACCGAAGATCGAGGGCTGGTCTGTGTTGCAGCTTCTCCGGAGTATCTATTGATTATTGATCCTATCGATGGAACGCGACCAGGGTACAGCGGTTTTGAGGCCAGTGTGGTTTCCATCGCCATGTGCCGCTACTCAGATCAGCCGAAATTTCGAGAAATCTCTCACGCCGTGGTGCTGGAATTAAAAAGTGGCAATTTGTTCTATGCAGAAAAAGGCCGGGGAACCGTGGTGTGCAGCACTGACCCTCAGCTTGCGGTTCGACTATCAAAAAATTGTGCTCTCGATCGGCTGCGCTGGAGTTTTGAGGTGGTTGGACGACCGATCGCTGAGATCGTCAATCGGATCGGACCATTGATCGATCAGTCATCATTTCGGGGCGGCGTGTATCTGTTCAACAGTTCTGCGTTCGCACTGACGCGGCTGGTGACAGGACAATTAGATGCCTATATTGATATAACTGGACGAAGGGGAGAGGAGGTGCCTCAGCGCAATCGAAACCTGCCAAGGTCACCCCATCAACCGATCATGGGATTGTTCGCTTATGATATCGCTGCGGCTTATCTGATTCTAAAAGAAGCGCAATGTTGGATTTCCGATGACTGCGGTGAATCATTGGACGATCGCTCCCTGATCAGCAGTGCCACACTCTCCTGTGTTGCTGCCAGCAATCTCGATTTACACAAAAAGCTTATTGATTGGCTCACTGCCAAAAACGAGCTCAGGTAACGAAATGAACTTTCAGGCTGAACTTTTGGCAATTCCCCCAGAATGGATGGGAGGAAGGCGAGTTCAGCATTTTTATAATTGATGTGATTGAATTGTTATTCGTTGACTATTTAAGCCAAGGAGCAGAAACATGAGATCCTATTTATTCACCTCAGAGTCTGTGACGGAAGGACACCCAGATAAATTGGCGGATCAAATTTCAGACTCGGTTCTTGATGCGATTTTCCAAGAAGATCCATTCGGTCGCGTGGCATGTGAAACCCTCGTGACCACAGGTTTGGCCATCGTGGGCGGAGAAATTACCACTAAATGTTACGTGGATATCCCTAAGATCGTTCGCGAATTAATCCGAGATGTGGGCTATATCGATGCAAGTTATGGCTTCGATTGGCAGACGTGCGGTATTTTGACAACGATCGATCAGCAATCGCCTGATATCGCCATGGGTGTAGATCGCGAAGGCGCTGGAGATCAGGGGATGATGTTCGGTTTCGCCATTGATGAAACCGAGGAGCTAATGCCAATGCCAATTTTGTTAGCCCATAAATTAACCAAGCGCCTCGCTGAAGTGCGCAAGAAAAATATCCTGCCTTATTTGCGTCCGGATGGAAAATCCCAGGTGACCATCGAATATGTGGATGGAAAACCGCGTTGGGTCAATACGGTCGTGATTGCCGCGCAACACAGCCCTGAGGTAAAATTGGTCGATCTTCGCCATGACATCATTCAGCATGTCATTAAACCAGTGTTGCCGCCTCATATGGTCAATGATCATGAGATTATTTATCATATTAATCCAACTGGACGATTTGTGATCGGCGGTCCGCAGGGAGATGCGGGATTGACCGGTCGAAAGATCATCGTTGATACCTATGGAGGCTATGCGCCTCATGGTGGCGGTGCATTCTCTGGCAAAGATCCAACCAAAGTGGATCGCTCTGCCTCCTACGCAGCTCGATATGTGGCGAAAAATATTGTTGCGGCCAAATTGGCCACCAAATGCACCATCCAGTTGGCATATGCTATTGGCGTGGCTGAGCCAGTATCGATTATGGTCGATACGCACGGTACCGGCGTGATCCCTGATGAAGAGATCATGAAGTTGGTCGTAAAGCATTTTGATCTAACGCCAAAAGGCATTATCGAAAAGCTCATGCTACGCCGGCCGATCTATCGTAAGACAGCAGCTTACGGCCATTTCGGACGAAACGAACCCACATTTACCTGGGAGAAAACCGATATGGTGGACGTCCTGGCGCGGTGACCAGTAACTTAACGAAAAGACTTGACAGCTATTTAGCACCTGAACGAAAACCATTAAATTTGAATTAAAAATGTCATTCCGAACGAAGACACGAATCTGGTTCCCCTGAGATTATTTCATCTACAGATTTCTTGTTACGGTCGAAATGAAAGAGGAGAGTTTTCGCCCAGACACTAATTCGTGTCCGAAAGAAAACCTGTAGAATTTATAATTTTGAGGGGAGCGAAGCGGAAATCAAGGAATCTGGTAGTGCCAATAAATTAGGGTTCATCAGATTCCTTGCTTCGTTTGGAATGACAAAACAAGATTTTTCGTTCAAAAACCAATTAGCAGGTTATGAGAAGCCTGTCCGGCATTGTGTGGATGGCAGGACACCAAAATTGTAAATCCAATTTGATGCTCTGTCTGTCTGCCGATTGGTGAACGGTCAGAAATGAATATCAATTTTTTAAAGGATCAGTTGTGAGTTTCAGGGGAAGGCAGTTCAACGATAGCTTGATCCTCAGAAGCTAAAATTTTCGTGCTACAGAACGATGATATCAATTTCGGATAGGAGGTTGGGTGTGAAATACGATATTAAAGATATTGGGCTGGCCGAATTGGGGAGGAAACGGATCGAATGGGCCGATCATGATATGCCAGTATTACAACAGGTTCGAGAGCGCTTTGCCCAGACGCGACCTTTGGCTGGTTTGCGAATGTCAGCCTGTCTTCACATCACGGCTGAGACGGCCAATTTGGCACGAACGCTGCAAGCGGGCGGTGCGGATTTGGTGTTGTGTGCCTCGAACCCATTGTCGACCCAGGATGACGTTGCAGCAGCACTAGTGAAAGAATATGGCATTGCCGTCTTTGCGATCAAAGGCGAAGATACCGAGACCTATTACCAGCATATCGATGCAGCCATTGCCCATTCGCCACAGGTGACCATGGATGACGGAGCTGATTTGGTTTCGACCATCCATTTCGATCATCCTGAATTATGGGATAAGGTGTTAGGCAGTATGGAAGAGACTACCACCGGTGTGATCCGATTGCGCGCGATGGAACGCGACGGCGCGTTGAAATTCCCAGTCATTGCAGTGAACGATGCGCTGACGAAAAATTTGTTCGACAATCGCTATGGCACCGGTCAATCGACAGTAGATGGCATTATTCGGGCGACCGATATCTTGTTGGCAGGTAAAACCGTGGTAGTGGCTGGCTACGGCTGGTGTGGGCGCGGATTTGCGATGCGTTGCAAGGGAATGGGGGCCAATGTCGTCATCACCGAAGTGAACCCTATTCGGGCGCTGGAAGCGGCCATGGATGGCTATCGCGTGATGAAAATGGAACAGGCAGCTAAAATCGGCGATCTGTTCTGCACCCTGACCGGTGATATTCATGTGATCCGTCCCGAGCATTTCGAATTAATGAAAGACGGTGCGATTGTCGCAAATTCGGGACATTTTAATGTTGAGATCGATATCCCCGGGCTGGAACAAATGGCAGTCGACGTGCGCCGCCAGGTCAGAAATTTCGTGGACCAGTATGTACTGAAGGATGGTCGACGCATCAATCTGCTGGCTGAGGGGCGACTGATCAATTTGGCGGCTGCTGAGGGGCATCCAGCTTCTGTGATGGATATGAGTTTTGCGACCCAGGCGCTGACCACCGAATGGGTGGTCAAAAATTCTGAACAATTGAAGGCCAAGGGACCTAAGGTGTATAATGTCCCTTCAGAAATCGAAGATTGGGTTTCACGATTGAAACTGAAATCGATGAATATCGAGATCGATGAATTGACTGAGGAACAGAAACAATATCTGGCTTCATGGCAGATGGGGACCTAACCATTGGCCTCTGCCTTGCAATTCCACAAAGCAAATGGAAAGTTAGCTACATGAACGATGGAGAGGTGTGAAGATGACTAAAAAATATAATGAAATTTTTTGGCTGCTAATGGTTTGGTTCACCCTAATGTGGGGCTGCGGCAAAAAGGATGAGTCAAAAGTTGGGGAATTGAAGTCCAAAGAATTAGTAGCCGATAGCAGCAGCGATGCCTGGACCATCAAGCCAAAAGCATTGAATTATGATTCGCTATTAGTTGTCCTCAGCGACATAGTCGAAGCTATTCGAGAGAATCCAACTGATTTGGATTATCGCCACCAATTGGTAGCCGCTGGCTATGATAGTGTTTGGGGAACGATCGTTTCCCCGGGATTTGGCAGGCCACAATCGGATGCTGAGAGTGGCTCGCTCGCTGAGAAATATGCAGAACGCGCCGCCATTGCAGATGCCCTCCGCTGGGCTGCCTGGATTAAGCGTTGGTCAGAAAACCCCAACGCCCCGCTGGACACACTTCAAGTAGAAATCCAGCAACATAGGATCGTCGCAAAGAAAGTGCTGCCCGATCATAGCGTTTCCGTATTGATCGAAGTCCATCGCTCCCATATTTTATGAAAGCAGATGATCGTCTTGGTTTCATCGTGCCAGATATAGGATTTTGGGCCTGAAATGAACTCTGGTGCGATTTGATAGCCTGGAAAGACCGTTTGCAAAAGATGAAAATTCTGATCCTCGAACCTTACTTTATTGGCTCTCATGCTGCCTGGGCTGAAGGATATCAGCGTCACAGTCAGCATGAAGTTGCCATTATGAGTTTGCCTGGTCAATTTTGGAAATGGCGCATCCAGGGCGGGGCGATCGCGCTGGCGCGCCAATTCCTGACCAACTCGCTAAATCCTGATCTGATCATCGCCACCGATATGTTGAACCTGCCAGTGTTTCTGGCTCTGACGCGACATCGCATTGCAACCATTCCCATTGCTATCTATTTTCATGAAAATCAGCTTGGCTATCCCTGGGCGCCCAGAGATCGGGATTTCTTGCACCAGCGCCATGACCATTATGGATTCATCAATTATGCCTCGGCCCTGGTCAGCGATGCGGTGTTCTTCAATTCAAAATTCCATCAAACGACCTTCTTGGACGATCTGCCTCGTTTCCTCAAAAGATTTCCCGATTATCGCGAATTAGACACCATACCCAAGATCGCTGCCAAAAGTCAGGTGCTCCCCCTCGGTCTGGATTTGCAACGTTTTAGACAAATGCAGCCCACCTTGCCATTAAAAGGTGATGGTCCCCCGCTGCTACTTTGGAACCATCGCTGGGAGCATGATAAGAACCCCGAGGAATTTTTTCGGGCGCTTTCCGTGCTTCAACAGCGAAAACTGGATTTCCGCGTCGCTATTTTGGGGCAAAATTTTCGGAAATCGCCGCTCGAATTCGAACAGGCCCGCCAACTACTAAAGGACAAGATCATTCAGTTCGGCTTTGTTGAAGAAATTCAGAACTATGTCCAGTGGCTCTATCGAGCGGATATTGTGCCTGTCACCTCGCAGCACGATTTCTTTGGCGCCAGTGTCGTAGAAGCGATCTATTGCGGTTGCTATCCATTCTTGCCCAAACGATTGGCATATCCAGAAATCCTCCCCATCGAACATTTTCAAGAAAATTATTATAGCTGTTTCGATGAGTTGGTCGAAAAACTATCGCGATCGATCATAAATATTGATTCTATCAGGAAACAAAACTTATCGGCTGTTGTAGAAAAGTACGATTGGAACAATATGGCAAAAATATATGATGAACAATTTGCCAAGGTCGAACTTCATAGCGATAGGATTTAGATGGAATGAGAACAAGGCTGTTACCAGTTTGAAAATCGCTTTGTCCAATTATCGCAAACGAAAATAAGGAAATTTTAGCCCAGTTTTCCAGTTGGGGTGAAAAGAAAGCATAAATTTTAGGACGTCTCATTTTAAAGATAGAACTTTTCAGTGCATGGTACAGATAAGAGAACTCTGCTATTCGATCGGCGCTCGGGAATTACTAACGAATATCACATGGAACATTCAGCCGCACCAGCGAGTGGCGCTGATCGGTCCCAATGGCGCAGGAAAAACCACTCTTTTGAAAATCATCCATGGAGATCTCAAATGTCACAGTGGCAGCATCATTAAGCCGCGTGGCTATAGGATTGGCTATCTGCCGCAAGAGGAAATTGTCTTGAACCGCGGCACGGTTCTGGATGTCACGTTGGAAGGGCAGCCTCAAATCCTCGAATTGGAGACAAAGATAAGCGAGATTCACCACGCTCTGACCAAGGATCGTTCAGACGGAGCGGCGCTTTTGAAGCAACTGGGAGAGTTGGAGCAACGCTACGAGGCGATGCAGGGGTATCAATTAGAGGCCAAGGCGAAAGCAATTCTCTCAGGCTTCGGGTTCTCGACGAGTGATTTCTCACGCCCGATTGCCGAATTCAGTGGTGGATGGCGCATGCGAGCCTACTTGGCGCGTCTACTTCTCCAAAATCCTGACCTGCTCCTATTGGATGAACCCACCAATCATCTTGACCTTCCATCATTAGAATGGTTGGAGCAATACTTATTGGACTTCCCAGGCAGTATCGTGTTAGTTTCGCATGACCGTTTCTTTATCGATCGGCTGGCACAAGAAATCTACGAACTTGAGCGAGGCAAGCTAGAACATTACCCTGGAAACTACCATTATTATGAAAAACAGAAGCAATTAAAGCAGAGACAACTTGAAGAGCGCTACGAACAATTAAAGGACGAACGCGAAAGACAGCAACGTTTCATCGAACGATTTCGTTATAAAGCCACCAAAGCGGCTCAGGTCCAAAGTCGCATCAAACGGTTGGAAAAGTTGGAGCAAATCGAGCTACCAACATCCGCTCCGAAATTTAAATTTCGATTATCAGTGCCGTTCCATAGCTATAAAGATGTGGTTCAAATAAAAGATATGGCTTTTCGCTATAATGGCGATTGGGTTTTTAAAAATGTCCAGCTCAATATTTATCGGGGCGAGCGATTAGCCCTGGTCGGTCCTAATGGGGCCGGTAAGACCACGCTCACCCGGCTGATTGCTGGCGAGCTGAAACCACAGCTCGGGTCAATTGAAATTGGCAAGGCCACCACCATTGGCTATTACGCTCAACACCAGATCGATGCGCTGAATTTAAAAGCTACAATTTATGATGAAGTGGCATCAGTTACCCCTATGGACCGAATTCCGTACATCCGTAACGCACTAGGCATTTTTCAGTTTCACGATGATGACGTGTTCAAGCCTATCGAGGTCCTTTCTGGGGGTGAGAAAGCTCGGGTATCACTGGCGAAAATTTTGCTTTCTGCAGTCAATTTTCTGATTATGGACGAGCCAACCAATCATCTGGATATCGCCTCACGAGATGCACTGGAACAAGCGCTGTCTGACTATGACGGAACATTGTTGATTATCTCGCACGATCGATATTTTCTCGATAAATTGGTGCATCGGGTGATCGAAATCAAAGCAGGGGCTTTGAAAATTTATGAAGGGAATTACTCTGATTATTTGGCACGCCGGGCTGAAGAAGCTGGGCTTTCAGAGTCACCGGCAAAAAGATCCAAACCTACGAGCCAGCCACTCGGTCCAAAAACTAAAGAACAACGCCGGCGTGAAGCCGAGGCGCGACAGGCGATCAGCAAAGACCGGAACCGGTTGACCCGTCAGATTGAATTATTGGAACAGAAGATCGCTGCGCTCGAATCTCGCAAAACCGAGATCGAATCCCTCATGGCAGATCCAGCCACGTACAAGGATCCCGCCTTAGCCGCCTCCCTGCCGTATGAATACTCGCAGATTAAAGATGAATTGGCGACCTGTTATGATCAATGGGAGCAGGCGCAATTAGAACTGGAGCAGGTTTTAGAAAGCATCGCTTTAAAGGTTCGCGAAGGTGAAAAATAGTTAACGCACTCTGTGACAAAAATATTATCTCTATTAATCTTCCTTTATAGCAAACTACCCGCCATTAGAAAATCTTGATGGATTAAGATTGTCTCGCTCTTTGGATAATAAAATCGCATTCATACTGCCAATCAAAATCTCGATTCCTTTCAAGATGTGTGCTATGGGAGAGAAGATTCTGACTGGCTATTTGTTTGGGTAAGCCGCAGTCGCTCTTCAATCATCTTCTGAAGCGCGGCGATGGTTAATGGCGCACATCCTTCTGCCCGGTTATTGATCAACAAATAGGCGATCTTGCGGGATTGGATCGCAATTTCCACCAGCTTCATGATATCGGCGCGCATTTCAGGCAGCGGAGCGATAACTTTATCGTACGGCTCGAATTTTTGGACCGTGGCCTCGTAACCCATGCCCAATGGCGTTAAAATTCGTGCTACGATGAAATCGGCCGTCACACTGTCATATTTTAGCTGCTCTGAAATGGGGGGCATATAAGACCAATGATTGAACACGTGAGCCACTCCGTGAGCCCGCAATACATCAAAATAGGCCGGGGCAAGGAAATTTTTATTTCGGATTTCAACGCTATATTCAAAATCTTTGGGCAATGCAGAAAAAAAACGGTCCAGATCCTCGCTAAATTGACTAACGTTTTTTTCACCAGTTTTAATGTATTGAAACTCAAAAATAAATGGCCCAGTGTGATCGCGAAAGACCTGTTGATAGGGAGGCAGGACAGTGCTAATGAACAGCTCAGGATTCAAAAAGTTGGGATTAAGCTGGCCTTTCAAATTGCCATAGCGCACCTGATTGGGAAAGCGATAAATAGTGAGTTGCTCCCAGACCTTGCTGCAAGCTTTAAAACCGGAGGGAAGTTGTTTCGCGTAATGTTCCAACAATGCAATAGTAGGGGGTTGATAGAAAAACAGGTCCATTCCCACTGTTGAAAAGCGTGGGTCAGCAGCATACTCTGCAAGGCAATCCCTTTTAAAGTTGTTCGGCGAGTAATCTTTAAAATAAACGATCCCCTTCCAGCCTTCGAACGCCCAGGAGGAACTCCCAAAACGGATGTAGTATCGATAATTGTCGCGCATGTTTTCCTCAATTTGATTTTTTATTCTGAGTGCCTTTCCAGCGAAAAAATTGTCACGATTTTTAGACTTGAAGGGCACAACAAAATGAGAGGCAAATATGGTCTATTGTTGGTTTCAGCCTGGATCTGCAAATGTGGTTGAAGCCACAAGCTTTTTACGCGGCAATTGATTAGGTTTTGTTCAATCGAACACATTTGTCCCCTGAAAATGGATTGAGGCGGCAGCTTAAAAGCAATTCAAACCGCCAGACCCTGTGCGTTGCAAATTTTTTATAGGCAGATATTCAAGCCTGCCACTGCTGAGAAGACAAATATCGAAGCACCATCATAATGCTAAAACATAGAACTCCAATTAAAAGCATTCCGACCCACTTATTTCCAACCAGGAAATTGCCGACACTCAACAGAGCGGAGAGAACCGCGGCGATGGCAAATAGCGCTCCGAACATGTTTTTACGGGTAAATAGTGACCCAGTAATAATGGTACTTGAAGGCAGTTTTTCAGCTATCCGTTTCCAGCCAGGACCGCCCGGCTGGACGCGAGAGTAAAAAGCGATTAGTTTCGATTCATCAACCGGCGCTGTTAGCATCGTGACAGTAAGCCAAACCACCGATGAAATTGGTACGGTATAGATGAGAGTCCAAGGAAATTTTTTCTCGGGCAAGGTAATGATCAGTACAACAACGATCGCTACAATGGCTAAAAATATGATGAAAAACGATGATTTGATATATTGGCGTCGCCATTGTTTGCAACATAATCCCAAAGAGAAGAGCGCTCCAAGGCAAACCAATGGGATCGTTATCAGAGATGCCTTTAATATGATTTCAGAACGAATGAATAAAATTAGAGCAACAGAAGCGATAATGGAAGATATTGCTGAGATTTCAGACCAGGCATTAATGCGCCACCAATACCAGCGAGCGATATAAACGATGCCGATGCCTGCGTTGATTGCGGAAAATAACAACCAGCCAACAAAGATATCATTCATAAAAAAAGAAATCACTCCACCAAGTACAGCCATGAGGATTGTCGTGGCGATTGACACAACAACATAATGCCGTTCGCTGGCGTTTTTATTAATAAATGGTCGGTAAAAGTCATTAATGAGGTAAGAAGCCCCCCAATTAATTTGGGTGGAGATGGTGGACATGAAAGCGGCTAAAAACGAAGCCAGCATCATTCCTAGCAACCCTGGTTTCAAAAAGGTCAGCATGCTGGCGATATAACCCAATTCTGGGTCAGGTTCCAATTTTCCAGTTAGCGGGTTTTTTGAAGCAATGCCGGGGAAGTAAACCGCAGCAACCATTCCTACCACGATCCAGGGCCAAGGTCGCAAACAGAAATGGGCAATATTGAACCAGAGATAGCCTAAAAAAGAGTGCTTTTCATTTTTGGCGGCAATCATTCGCTGAGCGAAATACGCGCCACCATCGGTGTTGCCAACAGTCCACCAAAGCAGCAAAAGGTAAACGAGAAAGATTGTGAAACCATGGTTTGGAGCCTGGATCGAAGGGATGATTGAAATCATCGAACTGGCGCGGTCTGGACCGTACAGCTCTGGAAGCTTATTCAAAATAGCGGTCATCCCTCCAACTGCTTGAACCGAAACTACTGCCAATACGATCGCCATCCCCATAGCGAAAAAAAACTGAAAGAAATCGGTGGCCATAACCCCCCAGAGGCCAGAGACTGAGCAGTAGGCACCAGTGATCAAGATGCAAATCATTACTGCCCAAATTTTGGGGAGCTGAAAGGTCAATCCCATGATTTTGGTCATGGATAAATTCACCCAGCCCATAATGAGGCAATTATAAGGCAATGCGAAATAAATCGCTCGAAAGCAGCGCAAAATTTTGGCGGGCCGACCAGAGTAACGCAGCTCCACCAGCTCCGTGTCGGTTAAAATTTGTGCTCTGCGCCAAAGCCTCGAAAAAAAATAAACGCCGAGCACAAACATGGGGATCTGAGACCACCAGAACCAATTCCCCCAGATGCCCTGTTTAATTACCAATCCACTGATGGCCAAAGGGGTATCCGCTGCAAAAGTCGTTGCGACCATGGAAGTGCCCAACAGCCACCAGCTTGACCCCTGGCCCGAAGCAAAATATTCGCGAATATTTTTCGTCCCTCGCCTGCTGAAATAAACCCCAATTCCAATTGAGATAACAATAAAAAGAACGATGACGCACCAGTCAATCATCGCCAATTGGTTTTTGAGCGCGTATTCCACTGGCTCGATGTTCATTCAAAAACCTCATCTTTCATGACGACTTCGTAATTATGCCATAGGGTAAAACGCCAGCTCTATTACTGAATTTATGGTTCAAATCCGCGGCGAGGTTATTTCTTTTTGCCAAATTCAGGATCAATGGGCAACAGTTTGACGATGATGAAGCCTGGAATCGTACAAAACATGACCCAGATAAAAAATTTCTCATAGCCGATGATCTCCTGAAGCCAGCCGCTGATCATGCCAGGGAGCATCATGCCGAGCGCCATAAAACCGGTGGTTATAGCAAAATGAGCAGTTTTATATTTGCCCTCAGAGATATAGATCATATACAGCGTGTAAGCGGTGAAGCCAAATCCATAGCCCAACTGTTCGATTCCTACACAAAGGTTAATAATCCAGAAAGAGTCTGGTTGGGCATGGGCCATATAGACGTAAACCAGATCTGGCACATTGATGGCGATCACCATTAGCCAGATCCATCTTTTAAGTCCATCGCGGGCGGCCAGAAAACCACCGATTAAACCGCCTACTGTGAGCATTGCTAGTCCGACAGTGCCATAAACAAATCCGATCTGCCCCGTGGTCAGTGCAATACCGCCTGCTTCCTGCCGATCTAATAGAAATGGAGAGGCCAGCTTCACCAATTGCGCTTCGGCCAAACGATAAAGCAATAGAAACGCCAGGGCAATGGCGATATTTTCTTTCTTAAAGAATGAGATGAACGGATCGATAAAATTTTTTAGAAATGTTTTGAGACTGGGAATGGAGCGCGCCTCATCTTCAGCCGGATAGGGCAATATAATCCGATGATAGATCGCGAATAAAATGAAAAGCCCAGCCAGGAATAGAAAGGTGATGGTCCATGAAAGGGGAACATTGCCAGCGCGAGTTACGAAGCGCGCCTCAGCAGGGACTTTCAGTTTCGCATCCAGTTGGATGGCGGCCATCACTGGCTTGTTCCAATTTTCGGCGGTGAACTCAAAGCGGCTCCCCTCTACCAGAGAAATATTTTTATCCCCAGATTCTCGGCCAAACGTCACAACAATCTTCTTGTTTGGAGGGGGCTGATCAGATAAATGGATATAGACAGCGCCAAAGTTTCCGGTATCGGCCTTCTGTTGCGAGCTCACTGATTCGATTCTAAATATTTTCCTTATGATCTCCTTCAATGGGTTGCTTATATGCTGCTGCCACCAGGAGACTTTTTTCGGTTGTTGAGTTGGCAATTCGATCTTTTGTCCCTGCGCCCTATTCCACTCCCGAACATGGGCAAGAAATTGGCTGAATTGCTGATTGCCCACCGTTTTCAATGGGATTTCCAATTTCGCAGGCGTCACCACGACCCTGAGTTTCCCAGGTTGCGGAATGACCATCAGGCTTTCAGGCCCAACCCACGTGGGACTGGTCTGAGCGATGTGAACAGCCGATACAGGTACTGTCACTGGTGGCAGACCAGAATGGCTTTCGACATACCCTGCCAAGATCACCAATAGCCCCTGACCGGTGAGCATGGCAAACCGATAAAAGGTACTACGAATGCCGACAAACCATGCCTGGTCATGCTGGCTGAGCCCCAACATATAAAAACCATCGGCTGCGATGTCGTGGGTGGCAGAACTGAAGGCCAATAGCCAGAAAAAGGCGAGAGTGAACTGGAAAAACTTCGAGAGCGGAATGGTCAAAGCAACGCTGGCCAAACCAGCTCCGATTAACAATTGCATGGTCGGAATCCAAAAGCGTTTTGTTTTTAACAGATCCACCACTGGGCTCCAAAGCGGTTTAATCACCCATGGCAAATAGAGCCAACTGGTGTATAGCGCAATGTCCGTGTTTGAAATCCCCAAACGCTTGTACATAATTACCGATACCGTCATCACTACAATGTAGGGGATCCCCTCGGCGAAATATAAGCTTGGAACCCAGAACCAGGGAGAGATTTTTTTGGTTGCAAGGTCATGCACTGAAGCTGCCATTTAGTAGGTCTCCATTTTGACTCTTTGGATGAGAAATTGAGGATGCACAAATCATAAAATGATGAATACTCTTTGAGCACAAAAATTGATTAAGATTTAACAATACATCCCAAATTACAAGTCAACTGATGATTTCTTTTATGGGAAAGCAATAAATCTTTCACCGAGCTGGAAAATTTAAGCCTAATATAACCCATCTTGTCCTATTTTGCAAGCAAAATATCAATCTTGTTGAATCAAATTGTGAGGGAAGATCGCATGCAATTTTTGTGGCAACAATGATTCAGAATTCGATTTGGACCAGAGCTATTTTTTGAGCCATTGAGAATTATAATTGAAGAAGTGGCCGTCGAGCAAACAATCGGGCAAAAAAGAAGATAGTTAAAAAATCAACCACAGCTTCGGAGAGTCACATAAAAAGCTTGAACAAATCCGACCCGACAAACCCATTTGAGAAAGGCAATCGTTGGGATTTTTATGAAGGATGAGCTCTTTTGAAGATTGATTTATCGATTATCAATGAGAAAAGGCGTAACAAGAATCTCGCTACTGCCATAAAAGAATCTAAGCATATTGGAAACGGTGGTAACCAGTGTCCCCGAAAATGTTCTTAACTTAAACTGATGGGTCAAGATTGATGACGTTCGTTTTTGAGCATCAAAATCTCATCTCGGATTTTTGCAGCGTCTTCGAAACGTTCCTCACGGACTGCTTTTTGAAGTTTAATGTTTAACTCTTCCATGAGATCTACATCACTCACTGGGCGATCATAGCTATCTTCCCCAAATTGAGGCTCTGGGAGTTGTTCTAAAATCGCAGCCCGTTTCATTACACTTTCCTCGACGAAGATGGGAGCTTGAACGCGGAGGGCGAGCGCAATGGCATCGCTTGGACGGGCATCGATTTCCTTTACAGTCCCATTTGTTTTAACCGTGATGGCCGCATAATAGGTATTTTCGCGAAGATCATTCACGACGATTCGGGTCACAATCACTTTTATCGAATCCAAGATATTTTTGATGAGGTCATGCGTGAGAGGACGGGGCGGGCTAATTTTTTCCAATTGAAGCGCAATCGCCTGGGCTTCATTTGAACCCACCACAATCGGAAGCCAGCGATTATGAATATCATCTTTAAGGATCACGACGAACCGATTGGTCGATGTATCCAAGGTGACTCGATCAACTCTTACTGCTACCAACATCTTTTTAAACCTCCTCTCCTAATCAGAGATTGTTGAAAATTATGCTGTGGTGAGTCAATGTCATTCTTTTTGACCCTTGTCTGGAAATATTATATAAAATTTATTAACAACTGTCAAGTAAAATTTTAAAAATATTCATCCACAAAGTGCTCGAAATTGCAATACAGATCCTCTCAAAAGACCATTTTGCAACTGCGAAAAAAAGCTTCACAATAAGACTGGCAAGCGCTTAGATGAGATTTTTTTTGTGTCCAATACAGAATAGCAAACCACTTTGCGGAAGGCATTGACTTTATAAATATAAAAAAATGTTTGAATGAATTGTCTAAGTATCGAAAATTGGATAACGCAGCAAATTCTAGAAATCATTTAATGTTGACCATTGATCAGTTCCAATAACGCTGGCGTAATGTCCACCAAAGATTCACTTTTTGAAAGCAATTCATGGTTGTATTTTCCCCACGCTAATAAAGGGACTGGATGATTGGTATGGGTTTTTATCGACAGATCCTCGATGTTTCCATGATCACTGGTGACGACAAAGAGTGTCTCGGTCAAATCGATATTGGCGAGTATTGTCATAAGAAACCGCTCTAATTGGAGTAGAATTTGTGTAGCGAGCTCCAGATTCTGCGCGTGTCCAGCCCAGTCAGTGATAAAATATTCGTACAAACAAAAGTCGTAATGCTGGCTGGTCTGGGCTAAGATCAAGCCGGCTTCTTCCGCTGAAAACAATGGGATATTAAAACCCATCTTTATGAGCTCAAAATTGGTAAAATCATGGTAGATTGCCTGCTTCGCGAGCAGATGATCCAGATCAAAAAACTGGAGACCGGCTCGCCAATTGGCGATGCTGGTCACGGATAAAAACGGCAATAACGCATCTGGTCCACGTTCAAAAAAAATTGGGCGGTAAACATTGATGAAAACCGGTCTCTTACCTCGATCTTTGAGCTTTTTATGGATAGAATGATTGGCGACTAAATCGCGTAAGATCTGGTTCGGAAAACCGCTCAGATGTCGATTTAATAATTTGGCCGCATTCTCGCCAGTAAATAGGGCTGCCTGGCCGGTCGCGCTTTGTGGGATTCCTGGTATCCCCAATTGAGCATCAATCGGCTTACAAATTCCATCAAAAGGAAGTGCTTTGACAAATTTATCGGTTAAAAAACAATTGAACAATTGAATAGTTGGCTGGGCACACGGATTGATGCCCTGATCCTGTTTACCAATTCCCAGTCCATCAATAAAAATGAATATTATCCTCACAGAACATATCCTTCGATCACTTCGATACTTGGCAAATAAGCAAACAAAATTTTCTTGAGATTTCAAATTAGCTCGGCGATTGCTGAACTCCAAACTCAACTTGTCATCTAAAAGATGGCCGAGGTTAGTAGATCCTGACCAGTTTTGATCCATGATAATAATGATCTAAGATAGCACGATAATCGAAACCTCTTAAGGCCATCGCCCCAGCCCCAGTCTGACACATTCCGACCCCATGTCCCCATCCAGCACCTTTCAAAATGAAATTTTCTCCTTGACGATCAACCACAAAGCATGAGCTATAAAGATAATTGCGAGATAAGACGTTTCTAATTTGAAGCTCATTTTCAATCACGAGGGATCTCAAAGAGCCGCGAAGTTCAATCTTCTTTAGCCTACCCGAAACTCCACGTTCGAGGGGAACTATCTCGTTAAGCAATCCGATATTTTGACCAGTTTTTTGATTGATAATCTGGCTTAATTCAGATCTGGAATATTGCTCAGTCCACCGAAAATATTTTTTTGTATAGGCAAGTGCGTCGGGAATGGGTATTTTGAGCGTGTTACAGAACACGTCGGGAGTACTCTCAATCCAGCGCCGTACAGTAGATTCGTCCGATAAATTAGATACCGATCGGGCAGATCTGGTGTCAGGACGCCCGCGAAGATAGGGTTGCGGCGTACCAACCCAAACATTTTCGTTGTTCTCTGAATGTCCCCCGCACACAGCAGCATACCGCGTATCGCAGATTTGATCTTTATAAATGAGGACCTGACCACGGGTTTTCATAACAGCCTCAGTAACTGATTCTGCCTCACGCTCAACCCCCCCATAAACATGGCAATGAACTTCATCGCAGAGATCAAAAGGTGCCATCCGATGGAGTTTGTCTAACATCCCAATGGTAAATCCACGGGCGGTAACCGCTTGCGCTTTTAAGGCCTCCATCGGAAAACCTTGGTTCATCTCCGATCCAACCACACCCCGCAAGTAGATTTCAATCGGCAATTGATTGACAACCGTGACGCCTCCATATTGGTCGATCCAAAATTCTAAATGATTCCGATAAGTTCGCTGTTGCGCCCGCTCAAAATGAAAATTCTTGCCAGTTATAGTTGTTAGCTTAAAAAGGTTGCCCATGACACGAATCATGGTCGAAGATTCGAAACGTGCCCCATTAGATATATTGGTCAAAATAATTTTTCCAGCAGGTCGTGCTTTAAAGAAGGGCAGGATCGTGGTCGATAGTTGCGGTTGAATCTGGCGTTGATATTGCCGAGCTTCAGCTTCGGAATCAAAAAATGGTTTCAATAAAACTTGATAAAATATGATTTCCCTTAATTGGCCGTTCCGAAATACCCTCTTTTTGATTTGTTTGATCTTGCTTGAGAAATTAGCCCGCTCTAAATTCGAGGTCAATTGTTGGGCAACAAGAGCATCTTCAGTTTCGCGATAGAGCAATCCATAGCCCAGTGGGGCGGGTGCGGCATTCTGTAAAGTTACCTGCCAGCGCTTGCCCAGAATTGATTCAGCCAGCAATTTCTCATCTGAGTTAAATACATCGATAGTACCATCACTTTCAAATTCGATCGTTGCTAAATTTTCTGCTATTCCAATTCGAATCTCAGGACCGAATTCGGAGATCGGTGCTGGGGGAAGAGGAAGATAAGCGCATCGGCAGATAGTTAAAATCAATAATGCAATTATTATCGTAGCTATTCTGTTCAATTTATGGTTCTCCAGAAATTATGCGAGAATCGTTTTTGTTCCATCTTTGATTTTCGGAATGGGGCCGAATCAAATCAATAATAGAGCAAAATGAGGAAAAAATCAAGGGAAAAAATTATTGAACCCCATCATTTCACATGTTGACTTAAAAATTAATGAGCCTTGAGAGCTAAAGCTCGGTCGCATGAACTTTCTGAGAATTTCAAGGAGAAGGATTGAAATTTGAAAACGTAGCTTGTAACATTGCTTCGTCGAAAAATTTTCATTGATACAAGAGGATTGAAAAAATTAGGGGCGAATCGATCAATAAATTGGTTTTTTCAGATATCCATGAACTTTTATCGGACAGATGTCTAACGAGATTTTAGATCGGCACAAATGTGAAGTGCAATCGCTCGTACAGAGATTGTGGAGGTGAGAAGAAAAAAATAGGCAAGTCAAGCTTGCCTATGATAAAAAATGTTAAGTGAGTGCCGAAGGTGGGATTCGAACCCACACGGGCGGTGCCCACACGGCCCTGAACCGTGCGCGTCTGCCAGTTTCACCACTTCGGCATTTTGCATAATAAAATAAGAATAAAAATAAAAAAAGTCAAGCACTTTGTTTTGTTCTTGACTTTTATTTTTAAAACTCTTATTTTTGGCCGTTTAAAAAGGATGGTCTTCAATGAGATTCGAATTTGATGGAACAAATTTATGAGCCAAAAGGTTACAATCGCGAACAAAAAGGCAAGGTTTCAATACGAGATCCTTGAGACGTTCGAAGCCGGGATTGTATTGCAAGGTACCGAAGTTAAATCTTTGCGCCTCGGCAAGGGAAATATTCAGGATAGCTATGCAACGATTAAGGATGGAGAGGCATTTATTTATAATATGCATATTAGCCCTTATGAACAAGGCAATATATATAACCACGATCCAGACCGAATCCGGAAATTATTGTTGCATAAGCAAGAAATAAAACGATTGACCGGAAAAGTCTTGGAGCGGGGGCTTACGCTTGTTCCGTTAAAAATTTATTTTAAAAAAGGCAAGGTAAAAGTTGAATTGGGATTGGCACGAGGGAAATCAATTGTAGATCGAAGAAAAGATATCGCTTGGCGTGACGAGCAGCGAATTATGGAGCGCGAATTTAAAGAGAAAGGTAAATTTAGAATCAAATAAACAGGCAGAGGTGTTATTTTGGAACATGATAATGTATTGGATATCTTAAAAGAGCGGGGTTTCGTCCAACAAATAACTGATGAAGCTGCTCTATCCAAGATACTTGCACAAGAGAAAATCGCCGCCTACATTGGATTTGATCCGACAGCCGATAGCCTTCATGCTGGCAGCTTAATTCCGATTATGGCTTTGATGCATTTTCAACGGCAAGGTCATTTCCCAATCGTGGTTTTGGGCGATGGAACCGCTATGATTGGTGATCCCAGCGGAAAAACGGAAATGCGGCAAATGCTTTATGAAGATCAAATTCGAAACAATTGTGAAAAAATAAAATCGCAATTAAATCGTTTTCTCAAGTTTGATGAGGGAAAAGCTGCTTTGGTTCAGAATGGCGATTGGTTATTGAAGCTGAACTATATCAGTTTTCTCAGAGAGATTGGTCGGCATTTTAGTGTTAATCGAATGCTGGCGGCAGAGACATATAGACTTCGATTAGAAACTGGCTTGTCGTTTTTAGAATTCAATTATCAACTGTTGCAGGCGTATGATTTTTTGGTGCTATTTCAAAATCATCGCTGTATTTTACAAATGGGGGGTGATGATCAGTGGGGCAATATCGTGGCTGGAATCGATTTAATTCGAAGGATCGAAGGAAAAGAAGCTTATGGTCTAACTTTTCCGCTGTTAGTAGCAGCCGGTGGGCACAAAATGGGCAAGACAGCACGTGGTGCGCTTTGGCTGGATCCAGAAAAAACGACGCCGTATGAGTATTATCAATATTGGGTGAATATCGATGATAGAGACGTGAAGCGATTTTTGGCATATTTTACGTTTCTTCCGATGGAGGAAGTCAATCGATTAGGAGCGTTACAGGGTGCTGATCTTCGAGAGGCCAAGCGGATTTTGGCTTATGAGGCGACCAAATTAACGCATGGTGAAGCTGCGGCCAATTCGGCAGAACAAGCATCTCGAGCAATTTTTGGATCCAAACAGGGCGAGCTGGACGGTATGCCGACAACATATATCACCAAAGTGCAAATAGAACGTGGGATAAATGTCGTCGATTTATTTCACCAGGTAGGGCTTGTCAAATCGAAAAGTGATGGACGAAGGTTAATTCAGCAAGGTGGCTGCTATGTGAATGATCGCAAAGTGACGTCAATAGAACAAGATATCACAAAAGATTATTTAAAAAATTCATATATCATCCTGCGGGTGGGTCAAAAGAGATATCATCGAGTGGTGGTTGAATAAAAATTTGGGACAGAATAAAATATTCAAAAAAGTACTTGACAAAGAGAAAAAAAATGTTATATTATAGCCCGCCAGATGAAATTCTGGCAATGGGAGAGCAAAAAAAATTAAATTTTTTGCTTGACTTTTTGAGATGAATTGATTATATTTGCATTCGCGATTTAGATGTTCTTTAAAAAATAGTAACGCGTGCATGGGCCTGGTCAATTCAGTAAGGTTGCTCAAAAGTTGAGAAAAATCTTACAACGAAGAGTTTGATCCTGGCTCAGGACGAACGCTGGCGGCGTGCTTAACACATGCAAGTCAAGGAGAAAGGGAATCTTCGGAATCCCGAGTAAACTGGCGAACGGGTGAGTAACACGTAGGTAACCTGCCCATTAGTTTAGGATAACCCTGCTAACGCGGGGCTAATACTGAATGATGTTCATGATCCGCATGGATTATGAATCAAAGCTGTCTTCGGATAGCGCTAATGGATGGACCTGCGTCCCATTAGCTAGTTGGTAGGGTAACGGCCTACCAAGGCGACGATGGGTAGCCGGCCTGAGAGGGTGTACGGCCACACTGGGACTGAGATACGGCCCAGACTCCTACGGGAGGCAGCAGTGAGGAATATTGCGCAATGGGCGAAAGCCTGACGCAGCAACGCCGCGTGGACGATGAAGCTCTAAGGAGTGTAAAGTCCTGTTAGGAGGGAAGAAACGTATTTATTCGCTGAGGATAAATACCTGACGGTACCTCCAGAGAAAGCCCCGGCTAACTCCGTGCCAGCAGCCGCGGTAATACGGGGGGGGCAAGCGTTGTCCGGAATCATTGGGCGTAAAGGGCGCGTAGGCGGGATTGTAAGTCAGAGGTGAAAACCATGGGCTTAACTCATGGCCTGCCTTTGAAACTGCAGTTCTTGAGTGCGGCAGAGGGAAACGGAATTCCTGGTGTAGCGGTGAAATGCGTAGATATCAGGAAGAACACCGGTAGCGAAGGCGGTTTCCTGGGCCGTAACTGACGCTGAGGCGCGAAAGTGTGGGGAGCAAACAGGATTAGATACCCTGGTAGTCCACACCGTAAACGATGGGCACTAGGTGTTGGTTCGTTTCAAAAGCGGATCAGTGCCGCAGCTAACGCATTAAGTGCCCCGCCTGGGGAGTACGATCGCAAGGTTGAAACTCAAAGGAATTGACGGGGGCCCGCACAAGCGGTGGAGCATGTGGTTTAATTCGATGCAACGCGAAGAACCTTACCTGGGCTTGAAGTGCAGACGAAATTCGCCGAAAGGCGAACCTCCTTCGGGACGGCTGCAGAGGTGCTGCATGGCTGTCGTCAGCTCGTGCCGTGAGGTGTTGGGTTAAGTCCCGCAACGAGCGCAACCCTTGCCCTTAGTTGCCATCAGGTCATGCTGGGCACTCTAAGGGGACTGCCCCGTATAACGGGGAGGAAGGTGGGGATGACGTCAAGTCCTCATGGCCCTTACGTCCAGGGCTACACACGTGCTACAATGGCAAGTACAACGGGAAGCAATACCGCGAGGTGGAGCAAATCCCTAAAAACTTGTCTCAGTTCGGATTGCAGTCTGCAACTCGACTGCATGAAGTCGGAATCGCTAGTAATCGCGGATCAGCATGCCGCGGTGAATACGTTCCCGGGCCTTGTACACACCGCCCGTCACGCCATGGAAGTCGGGAGCACCCGAAGCCAGTGGCCCAATCCGCTTCCCAGCGGAAGGGAGCTGTCGAAGGTGAGACCGATGACTGGGGCGAAGTCGTAACAAGGTAGCCGTACCGGAAGGTGCGGCTGGATCACCTCCTTTCTATGGAGCACTGGCTGAGCTCGTTAAGGGGCGCAGCTAACAAGACCTTGCTGAAACCGACCATGCACGCTCTTACTATTTTTTTAGCCTCAGGAATCTGTTTAAAAACTGAGGTTTTTCGTCTAAGAAAACGAGCTGAGCAGGCTGTCGTTAACCACTAAACCTTTGCGGTGCGAGCTGAAAACTGAGTTGCAGTTTAGGCGCCCCGAAATTTTCATTTTTAATATCTGGGCCTATAGCTCAGTCGCGGTTAGAGCGCACGCCTGATAAGCGTGAGGTCACTGGTTCAACTCCAGTTAGGCCCACCGCTGGGATTAATAAGATCTGATGTCAATAAATTGCAGGCATCAGATAGTTGTGGTGAGTTGAATCAGACGATCGAGATGCGCTTTATAGGTTTTAAAAAGGGGCTGTAGCTCAGTTGGGAGAGCGCCGCCCTTGCAAGGCGGAGGTCGTCGGTTCGACTCCGATCAGCTCCACGAAGCAAAGATTTATTGTTCTTTGTCAATTTGAATGAAGGGTAACCAAAGAAGATGGATTCAATGGCTAAAAGAGCCAGTAACCATCTGCTGTCCATTAGAGGCTTTTGGTAAGTTACTAAGAGCACATGGTGGATGCCTTGGCACGAGTAGGCGATGAAGGACGTGGTAAGCTGCGATAAGCTACGGGTAGGTGCAAACAACCTGAGACCCGTGGATCTCCGAATGGGGTAACCTGTTCCGAGTAATGTCGGAACACTTCCTGCTGAATATATAGGCAGGAAAGGGCGAACGTGGGGAACTGAAACATCTAAGTACCCATAGGAAAAGAAAGCAAAAGCGATTCCCTGAGTAGCGGCGAGCGAAAGGGGAGAAGCCTAAATCTGCTCTATGTTAAAGCCTGCACGCGTTGTAGAGTGGAGGTTGCGGGATTTAGTCGGGCGAAAGTGCAGTTTCGCCGGGAAGTCAAAAATTATCTCCTTAGTCGAACGTCTCTGGAAAGATCGGCCAAAGAGGGTGATAGCCCCGTAGACGAAAAGCGAGGTAACTTCCTGGACTAAACTCCCAAGTATTGCGGGACACGTGGAATCCCGTGAGAATCTGGGTAGACCACTACCTAAGGCTAAATACTCACTCGTGACCGATAGCGAACTAGTACCGTGAGGGAAAGGTGAAAAGTACCGGGGAACCGGAGTGAAATAGTACCTGAAACCATGTGCTTACAAACAGTCGGAGTCCGTCGCAAGGCGGATGACGGCGTGCCTTTTGCATAATGAACTGGCGAGTTACTCGCATGTTGCGAGGTTAATCCGCTCTGCGGGGTAGCCGTAGCGAAAGCAAGTCCGAAATGGGCGATGAGTAACATGCGGTAGACGCGAAACTGGGTGATCTATCCATGGTCAGGATGAAGCGATCGTAAAAGGTCGTGAAGGTCCGAACCCACCAGAGTTGAAAATCTGGGGGATGAACTGTGGATAGGGGTGAAAGGCCAATCAAACTCAGAGATAGCTCGTTCTCCCCGAAATAGCTTTAGGGCTAGCCTCGTAATAAAGAGTGACGGAGGTAGAGCACTGATAGGGCTAGGGCCCTTACAAGGGTACCAACCCCTGACAAACTCCGAATGCCGTGCACTTGTTTTACGGGAGTCAGGCTGTGGGGGATAAGCTTCATAGCCGAGAGGGAAACAACCCAGACCGTCAGTTAAGGTCCCTAAATATGGGCTAAGTGATAAAGGATGTGCGATTGCTCAGACAACCAGGATGTTGGCTTAGAAGCAGCCATCATTTAAAGAGTGCGTAATAGCTCACTGGTCAAGTGAGCGCGCGCCGACAATAATCGGGACTCAAGCCCATTACCGAAACTGCGGATCCTTTGCCGCAAGGTGGAGGATGGTAGGGGAGCGTTCCATTAACCTGCGAAGGTGTTCCGCGAGGAATGCTGGAGGAGATGGAAATGAGGATGCCAGTATGAGTAGCGATAAATTCCGTGAGAAACGGAATCACCAAAAGTCTAAGGTTTCCTGAGTAAAGTTAATCTGCTCAGGGTTAGTCGGAACCTAAGCCGAGTCCGCTTTCGGCGGAGTAGGTGATGGAAAACAGGTTTAATATTCCTGTACCATCTGTAAATCGCCTGAGCTATGGGGTGACGCAGAAGTGACAGGTCAGCCGGACACTGGATTGCCGGTCCAAGTGCGTAGGAGGATCGAGCAGGCAAATCCGCTCGGTCATAACTCCGAGACACGAAGGGGAGGGCCTAGCCCATAAACTGACCGTAATCATGCTGCCGAGAAAAACCTCTACGCGAGATTTACAGATGACCGTACCGCAAACCGACACAGGTAGATGGGGTGAGAATCCTAAGGTGCTCGAGATAACTCTGGTTAAGGAACTAGGCAAAATGGCCCCGTAACTTCGGGAGAAGGGGCGTCCTGAGTATGTGAATCCACTTGCTGGAGGAGCAGAAAGGGACCTCAGTGAAAAGGCCTGGGCGACTGTTTACTAAAAACACAGGTCTCTGCTAAGTCGTAAGACGATGTATAGGGACTGACACCTGCCCGGTGCTGGAAGGTTAAGGGGACGTGTCAACCAACGTAAGGCGGTGAAGCACTGAACCGAAGCCCCAGTAAACGGCGGCCGTAACTATAACGGTCCTAAGGTAGCGAAATTCCTTGTCGGGTAAGTTCCGACCTGCACGAATGGTGTAACGACTTGGGCGCTGTCTCGACCAGAGGCTCGGCGAAATTGTAGCACCGGTGAAGATGCCGGTTACCCGCGACGGGACGGAAAGACCCCGTGAACCTTTACTACAGCTTAGTATTGGGTTTTGGTATTGCATGTGTAGGATAGGTGGGAGACTGTGAAGTGGCAACGCAAGTTGTCATGGAGTCGCCGTTGAAATACCACCCTTGTTCTACTGAAATCCTAACTCAGAACCGTGAATCCGGTTCGAGGACCATGCTAGGCGGGTAGTTTGACTGGGGCGGTCGCCTCCCAAAAAGTAACGGAGGCGCTCAAAGGTTCCCTCAGCACGGTCGGTAATCGTGCGTAGAGTGTAAAGGCATAAGGGAGCTTAACTGCGAGACACACAGGTCGAGCAGGTGCGAAAGCAGGACTTAGTGACCCGGCGGTTGAGAGTGGAATTGCCGTCGATCAACGGATAAAAGGTACTCCGGGGATAACAGGCTGATCAGGCCCAAGAGTTCACATCGACGGCCTGGTTTGGCACCTCGATGTCGGCTCATCGCATCCTGGGGCTGGAGAAGGTCCCAAGGGTTTGGCTGTTCGCCAATTAAAGCGGTACGTGAGCTGGGTTTAGAACGTCGTGAGACAGTTCGGTCCCTATCTGTCGCGGGCGTAGGATATTTGAGAGGAGCTGCTCGTAGTACGAGAGGACCCGAGTGGACGAACCTCTAGTGCGCCAGTTGTCGCGCCAGCGGCACAGCTGGGTAGCTATGTTCGGAAGGGAAAAGCGCTGAAAGCATCTAAGCGCGAAGCCCACCTCAAGATAAGATATCCCCTCCTCTGTCGCAAGACAGAGGGCTAAAGGCTCCTTGAAGATGACAAGGTGATAGGCCACAGGTGTAAGTACGGCAACGTATTCAGCCGAGTGGTACTAATAAGCCGTGCGACTTACCTGCCGCCTCTATGGCAGCAGATGGTTAGTGGCTTTAAGCTAATATGAATCCAATCTCTTTTACCCTCTAAATTGACAAAAAATTCCGGTGACCATAGCGGAGGGGAAACACCTCTTCCCATTCCGAACAGAGAAGTTAAGCCCTCCAGCGCCGATGGTACTGTCCTGGGAACGGGGCGGGAGAGTAGGTCGTTGCCGGGAATTAATTGATAAAGCCTCAGTCGATGAGATTGAGGCTTTTTTTATTTCATTCACGGATGAGGCGGATAGCGCCGAAGGTACTGTCCGCCAGTTGGCCTTTGGCGTCAACCTAAGCTCAAAAATGTTAAAACCGTTAAAACGGTTATTGATAGTAATACGAGTTTATCATTGACGCCCGAATTAATTCGGGCGTCAATATGATAAATTAAACAGAGTTGCTGACCGCTTCAGCGGTCTCTGCGAAAAAAATATCTTATGTGGACGCTAATAGGCATTTGCTGGATCGCCCAGAATAATATTCTTCTCTTAGGTTGACGCTTATGGCCAGTTAGCGGATGGGAGAGTAGGTCGCTGCTATCAATTAATAAAGCCTCAATCCAAAACAGATCGAGGCTTTTTTATTTATTGTTCTAAACCTCTGAGGCTTCGATTTACTGCTTGACAATTAGCTGAATATTTTGTATTTTCCTCTCAAAAAATAAAGTCCCATCATCCAAGATTCACGCATACCACAAACACAGTTCTCTGGAGGAGGAACGTGAAAATGAGATACATTCTGATTTTGGTCGCAATCCTGATCATTACAACCTCTCTATTCTCGCAGTATTATGAACCGCTAAGCCCTTTGGTCTTCGACAGAACCTCTATTGAAAAAAACGCCATCAGTCGCAAGATCGCTGCCACCAGAAAACTTTATACTCCCATCGATATCGAGGAGTTAAAAATTCAAATTAAAAAGAACAACAATGCCGTGGACAACCAGATTGCGCTCATCAAAAATCAGATGACTGGCGTGTTCATGGATAAGCAGGAGCTGCTGAAGCTGGTCGATATCAAAAAGATGGAGGAGCAAATTGCGCTCAAAGAAAAGAGCCGTAGCGAAATCAAAGCGCAGATCCAGCAGGATCTGGCAAATATTGTGTATTACGGCTTGTACCTGGTGGTGCTGAACGATATCGACCCGTTTGCCTCCAAAGAACAGCTCTCGAGCCAGGCGGAAAAATTATTGGCGCCCATCGCCATCGAGGATTTGAACGGCGTGTTTGTCTCCAGTTTGACCGTGGTGCAGGATAATAAATTGTTGTTCGACCAGATCAAAGCCACCATCAGCGGCGAAATGGGCATTGAAAAACAATACATCTCCCGCATCATTGCCAATCGCACCAAGTTTCTCTATCTGGTGAAGGTCAATGTGGCGCCGCTCAAAAAAGCGCTGGCCGCCACCACGCCCTACCTGCCGACGGGTAGCAACCATGTGACGGTCAATTTCCTGACCGAATATGATTTTCAAGCCCGTTTGAAACTGGCGGGCATACCCGAGGCTGAAATTAAAGAAATCGAAGCGGAGGTGAGCTCGGCTCGGGAAGTGGTCAATAGCTCCAACGCCATGTCCACCCGCCGCCAGCAGCAGATTATGGCACAGGGCAATGCCAACCTGAAAAAGGTGGATGACGAGATCGCTGAATTGAAAAACAGCCTGGCCAATCGCAGCCGCCTGCTGAAAGAGACCATCGAGGGCAAAACCGATGTCATCTACAATTCCCAGGATATTGCAGGTTGTATCAATCGAGCGTTGAGCTATTTTGATCGGAAGATCAAAGAGCTGCAGGACCAGATGATTGCGGCCAAAGAAAAAGAGCTGATATTGAAAGAGATGGTCAATGTCACGGCCGAGGGCAAGCCCGAAGAGGATATTGCCAAGACCGCCGTAGATGTCTGCGGCCAGATCAAACAGAGCTACTCCAAGGTGGAGCAGTTTATCCACGAGACCGAGGTGGTCAATTACATGCTGGCGTCCGATAAAACGGGCAGCGCCAAGGACATTTTTCGGGAGGTGGACAAGATCTGGCTCTATCCTGTGCCAGGCAGCAGTGATAATTTTCTGTTGACCGTGGTCGCTCGGTTTAAAATCTCTGCCCTGAAGGATCACCAGCCAGCGGCTGCAGGCGATAGAAGCGTGACAGCTCCTTCATTACCCAGCTCTACCCCGCCTGCGACCATTGTGGTGAATGGCATTGAACTGGTGTTCATTAAAGGCGGCACCTTTGACATGGGCGATACGTTTAATGAAGGGGAGGGTGATGAACAGCCCGTGCATTCGGTGACGGTGTCGGATTTTTACCTAGGCAAGACCGAGGTGACCCAGCAGCAGTGGGTGGAGATCATGGGAAGCAATCCATCTTCCTTTAAAGGTGATAACCTGCCAGTTGAAACTGTCTCCTGGAATGACGTGCAGGAGTTCATCCGCAAATTGAATGCGAGAACAGGTGGCAATTTTCGGCTGCCCACCGAGGCGGAGTGGGAGTATGCAGCTCGAGAGGGCGGCAAGCGAGTCCGCTTTGGCAATGGCAAAAATATTGCGGATCCGAGGGAGATTAATTTTGATCCAAGCGAAAAATATTCGTATTCAGTAGCTGGTGTTTATCGGCGGCAAACTACGCCCGTGGCGAGCTTTGCGCCCAATGCGCTGGGCTTGTACGATATGTCGGGGAATGTCTGGGAGTGGTGCGCCGATTGGTATGATGAAAACTATTACAGTAAAAGCCCTCCGAATAATCCCACGGGACCTGCGACAGGCGCCGACCGTGTGATCCGTGGCGGTAGCTGGAGCAGTTACGCCAGGTACGTACGGTGTGCGGATCGGGACTACTACGCTCCCGATCACCGCTACGACTACTTGGGCTTTCGCCTGTGCAGGGCTGCGCAGTGACAGAGGACGATGATGAGATACAGCATGGTGAGAGAGACCATGAGGATGGGCAGGATGATGATAGGCACTATGACGATGGACCTGATGACGATAGACACGATGATGATAGGAGCACCATGATGGTAGGCACTATGATGATCGGGGCACCGTGATGGTAGGGGACACCATGATGAACACCATGATGAATCATGGTGTTCTTACAAGCGGGATAGGGTAGTGCCCTTGTTGTAGGAACACCATGATTTATCATGGTGGAGTGAGAGTGTAGTGCAGGGTCGAGATGCAGCGCAGCATCGTGGAGGAGTGCAGCGTCGAGATGCAGTGCAGCATCGTGGTGCAGTGCCGCATCGAGGCGCAGCGCATCATCGTGGAGCTGCATAGCAAGTCAGAGCCCCATAACTCATGGTGCGGTCGAGAGTGTCAACTGCTAATCCTAACTCAGGGAGGAGGCATGGCCATCCACTCCAAAGTCAGAATATACGTGCATCTGATCTGGGGAACGTATGAGCGCCAGCGGATCTTAACTCCAGAGTTGCGGTTGAAGATATTTCGCCATCTGGTGGAGCGAGCGAAAGAATTGGACATCATTATCGTCAAGATGAACATTCAGCCCGACCACGTTCATATTTTGTTCATCCTGCCGTCCAACAAGACGCTTGCGGAAATTGTGCAGAATCTAAAGGGGGAATGTTCGAACTGGATCAACGAATGCAATTTGATCCAGGGAAAATTTGCCTGGCAGCGGGGCTATGGCGCATTCTCTGTCAGCGCTTCCCAGCTTATGAGGGTGGAGAATTATATCAAGAATCAAGATGCGCATCATCGGCGGAAGTCGTTTCAGGAAGAATATAAGGGGTGGGCGGTTCGATATGGGGTGTGGGATGAGGAGGATGGGTAGGAGCGGGAGGGGGCTCGAGGGCGCTGCTTGCATCATGATAGGGATACAGCATGATGGGGCACTATCTCCTACCACCCTACCATTATCTTCTCCCATCCTACCATTCTCCTAGCCCACCATGATAAATCATGGTGTTGTTACAATTTTTAAAGGTAGTTGCAGGTATGACTGATCATTTCAAGAGACTCATTATCTTTATTGTGCTGATCACGGTATTTCGGTTGGTCTATGTCAACTTCGTCCCGCTGGTCCCTCAGGAAGCCTACTACTGGAAATACGCCAAGCACCTGGCGCTGAGCTATTTTGATCATCCGCCGATGACGGCGTATATCATCGCTTTCTTTACCTGGATCGGTGGGGACAGTGTGTTCTTTATTCGCTTGGGCAGCATTGTTTTTTCCATCGGGCTGATGCTGGTGCTCTATTCTATCACCCGACGACTGTTTGGCAATGAGCGTTGGGCGTTGCTGTCGGTCATCGCCATGAATTGCACAGTGATGTTCTCCATCGGGTCGATGATCATCACGCCCGATGTGCCGTTTCTGTTCTTCTGGGCGCTGATTGTGTATAGCCTGGTGCGGCTGCGGGAATCGGATCAGTGGCAATGGTGGTATCTGGCAGGAGCGGCGCTGGGATTTGGATTATTGAGCAAATATACGGCGATTTTAATTGTGCCTGGCATTTTCGTTTACTTGCTTTTATCGGCTTCGCAACGAAAGTGGCTGTTGTCGGTTCATCCCTATCTGGGATTGGTGCTGGCATTGGTCATTTTCAGCCCTGTGATTATCTGGAATTCGCAGCACGAGTGGGCGTCCTTCTTGTTCCAATCGTCCAGCCGATTTTCGCAGATGCGGCGGCTGCGGCTGGATTATTTCTTCCAACTCATCGGCTCGCAATTGGGGATGCTGACACCCTATCTGTTTTTTCTGGTACTGGTCGGCTGGGCGCAGAGCGGCTGGCGCAGCTTCAAAACAAAAGATGACAGACATTCCCTGCTGTTCTGGATCGCCCTGCCTGTCTATTTGATTTTTACGCTATCGAGTTTTCGCAGCCTGGTGAAGATGAACTGGTTGGCGCCTGCATATATCACATCGATCATCGCCAGCATCGCCTGGATCCAATCGGCGCAGACCCGCTGGTCGGAGCGATTCAAAAAATGGTTCACGCCAGGGCTCATCCTCGGATTGGTGATCGTTCTGTTCATGCACCTGATGCCCATCGTTCCCATCTTCCCCAGCCGCAAGGGCGATACCTGGACGGGTTGGCAGGAATTGTCAGCACGGGTCATGCAAATTAAACAGGAAATGGGCGAGGACACATTTATTTTCGGGCACGAATACAAGATCCCCAGTGAGATCACTTTTTACACGCCCCATCATGAGCCGACCCATGCGGGCGAGATCATCGGCGAAAAGGGCTTGCAGTACACCTATTGGACAAATTTTAATGAATTGATCGGCAAAAACGCCATCTTCATCACCAGCGATGCCCAGCGTTATCGCAATATGGATAATGTCCGAAAATATTTTGATTCGGTGGTAGAAGAGCCGCCATTGCAGATCATCCATCGGGGGCGGGTGTTCAGGGTGTTTTACATTTATCGCTGTTACAACTACAAAGGGCCTGCCGCATGAACTCGGTTCTAACAAAATTTTCTGAAAAACTCGGCTTCGATGTCGTTCGCTTCGCCAAATTTGGCATTGTGGGCGGGAGCGGAATCTTTGTCAATATGGGCGGGCTTTGGTTTTTCACTGAGGTCGTGGGGCTTTATTATTTGATCTCCAGCGTGCTGGCCATTGCCCTGGCGATGATCAGCAATTTCATCTGGAACGATCTCTGGACCTGGCGGGATCGGGGCGAGCCAGGCGTAAGGGCGTACTTAACCCGAATGGCGAAATTCATTTTGGTGAGCAGTATTGCGGCTTATATTGGGAATCTGGGAATCTTGTGGGTTCTCACTCATTTTTTTCATGTCTATTATTTGATCTCGAATTTAATCGGGATTGCGGTGGGGACGATTTTGAATTATTCGGTGAATAATTTCTGGACGTTCAGGGAGGAGAAAGCTGAAAGGTGATTCTTCGGGATTTTCTTCCCACAGAATTGGAATCTCACAGAAATGAAAATGGAAGGGAATTGGTCTCAGAAATGAAAGGTCACAGAAATGTTTTCTGAGACTGAATTTTTGGGTGAAATTTTTGACCGCCAATTCCGCCAATTGATCGAATTGCGCCAATTGGATTTCTCTTTGAAGCAATCTTGGGAATGATTTGCATACAGAAATGAAAGGTCTCAAAAATGTTTTCTGAGACTGAATTTTTGGGTGAAATTTTTGACCGCTAATTCCGCTAATTGATCGAATTGCGCCAATTGGATTTCTCTTTGAAGCAATCTTGGGAATGATTTGCATTCAGAAGGGAAAGGTCTCAAAAATGTTTTCTGAGACTGAATTTTTGGGTGAAATTTTTGACCGCCAATTCCGCCAATTGATCGAATTCCGCCAATTGGATTTCTCTTTGAAGCAATCGTGGGAATGATTTGCATACAGAAGGAGAAAGGCTCATAAAAATATTTTCTGAGGCCTTTCAATTCTGAGGCCACATTTTTTGGTCACTCTAGATTTTTAATCATCGATTTGACCTCGAAAAATAAAAAATCCCCAGAGCGGGGATTTCGTGTTTTTGGGATGTCTAAGATATAGATTGCTTTGCTTCCATGCTGTCTGATCTTGCTGTCATTCTGAACGGAGCGCAGCGTAGTGAGGAATCTATATATCTTGTGCTTTAATCAGATTCCTCGCTTCGCTCGGAATGACATTCACAGAATATATTCAACATTTTCGCACAGCCTATTCGCTCGCAATGACGGTTAATTCACTTTTAAAACAGCGCTTCAGCCCATTTCAATGACCAGTTCAATAACGGCGATGGCAGCACGCCCAGGATGATCACAAAGATCGCTGCTAATCCTAACGATAGCCACATTGGGATCAAACCCTGCTTTCCGATATCTTCAATTTCTTTCTCGGGCTCTTTCATGTACATCACCACCAGCACATTGATGTAGAAATAAAGGGCGACCAGGCTGAAAATCAAAGCGATCACGGCGGTGACGTACATCTGGCCTTCCAATAGTTGCAGAAAGATTTGCACTTTTCCGACAAAGCCGACCGCAGGCGGAAGCCCAGCCAGAGAGAACATGGCGACCACCATCATGGCGGCGGCACCAGGATATTTTCGGGCCACGCCCTTCAAATCGTCCAACGTTTCACAATATTGGTTTTTATGAGTGAGATAGACCAGCACGCCGAAGGCCAGCATGTTCATGGCAATATAGCCGATACCGTAAAACAACACGGCTTGAACCGCTTCGATTTTATGGCTCATGGGCGCCAGGGCTAATCCCATATATCCCGCATGGGCGATGGACGAATACGCCAACATGCGTTTCACATTTTTCTGAACGATGGCGACAGAATTGCCGTAGATAACGGTAATCAGGGCGAAAAATCCGAAGATCACTTGAAAGACAGAGTCAAATTTTCCGAAAGAAACCGAGCCAGCAAATATTTTCAAGATCACGGCGAAGGCGGCTAATTTGACTGCGACGCTCATGAAAGCGGTGATCGGTGTGGCTGCGCCCTCGTACACATCGGGCGTCCAGGCGTGGAAGGGGACCATGGAGACCTTGAACGCCAATCCAATGAACAGAAAGATCAACCCCAGGCCTGATAACAACGAATCGGTTGTGACGGCAGTGAAGGACAGATTGGACATGACCTCGGAGACGACCAGGCTGCCCGTTGTGCCGTACAGAAACGAAATGCCAAGTAATAAAAAGGCTGAAGAAAATCCGCCCAATAGCAAATATTTCATGGCCGATTCGCCTGCACGGGGATTGTATTTTTTCAGCCCGACCAGGGCGTAAATGGGGATGGACATCATTTCCAGGCAGAGGAAGATCATGAGAAAATTTTCAGCGGCGATCAGAGTTAATGCGCCCAACAGCGAAAAACACAGCAGCAGATAATAGTCGATAGCAGGGATGGCCTGGCTCAAGGTATAGCGGGCGGACATTAGAATGGCTAATAAACCTGCTCCGATCAGCGCCAGTTTGCCAATATAAACCCCACCACCAGAACTAAGCGAGTGATTCAATAACAAAACCCGTTCGCCCGACGTGGCTGTGCCGAAGATAAAATACAAAATGCCGACGAGGATCAGGCCAATACCCGCCAGCCAGCTCGATTGTCGGTTGCGATTTTCCAGGGCAACGGTTGGCTGATCTTCCTTGAACAGAGCAAAAATGGGGCGCTGCAGGGCATCGACCAGGGTTAGAATGACGATCAGGGCGACCAGGCTGATTTCTCCAATTAGAAATGAAAGTTGAAATGATGTCTCAGTCATAAGCGATTCCAGATATGATATTTGATTGTATCTTATTTTCTCGAACTGATAGAAACAACCCAACGGATGAGAAGCCCCTGGGTAAAATCCGTTGGGTTGTTTCAGTCCGTTGGAAAAAATTATTAAGCTATTTGTATTTTACACTGCTTATTTAGATTATTAAAATTGATCAGTAAATGCAGGTCATTTCGAGCGAAGCGAGAAATCTGTTTATCAAGCCGACCTGTTTTAAAATATAAAGATTCCCCACTCCGCTTCGTTCGGAATGACGCACTTCACTTTCGTCTGATTAAACAGCACAAAAATCTAATCTAATGGGTTTCATGAATAATGGTTTGGTCTTCAGTTCGTATCTCTTTTATTTCAGGCTGCTGAATTTTGACCATCTCTTGTTTCAAAACCTCTGGCTGATATTGCGCAACGTAATGAGCAACCGAGGTGTGCATCTTATTCAAATAAGTCTTCGGATAAATGCCGATCCAGAACACGAAAATGATAAACGGCAACAACACGATCATTTCTCGCAGACTCAGATCTTTTAGATTTTTATTCTTTTCATTTTTCAATGGACCAAAGAAAACCCGTTGCACCATCCAGAGCATGTAATAGGCGCCGAGGATCACACCTGAGGTGGCGAAGACCATCAGCACCAATCGGAACGCCCCTTGATTAGCGACGAAATGCGCCCAAGCGCTCTTGAAGCTGCCCAACAAGATCAAAAATTCACCGACAAATCCGTTAGTGCCTGGCAGAGCGATTGATGATAGGGTAATAATCATGAATGCGACGGCGAACAACGGCAGCCGATAGGCCAAACCGCCGAACTCAGCAATTTCACGGGTGTGGCGGCGTTCATAAATTATTCCGACCAGAATAAAGAGTGCCCCTGTGGAAACACCGTGATTGACCATTTGGAGGATCGAGCCTTCGATGGCTTCGGGCGTCAGGGCAAAAAGTCCCAACATGACGTAGCCCAGATGGCTGATAGAGGAATAGGCGACCAATTTTTTCAAGTCAGATTGGGCCAGAGCCAGGCAGGCGCCATAAACAATGCCGATCACGGCCAGAGTTTGCATCAAGGGAGCGGCTTTGATCGCTGCTTCGCCAAATAGCGGAATCCCCAAGCGGACGAAACCGTAGCCGCCCATTTTTAGCAGCACACCCGCCAGGATGACCGATCCAGCCGTCGGGGCTTCCACGTGGGCATCGGGCAGCCAGGTGTGGAACGGGAACATGGGCACTTTAATGGCGAAAGCCAGTGCAAAGGCAGCGAAAAGCCAGAGCTGGGTTTGTACAGGAATATCCAATTGCAGCAGTTGCTCGAATTCAAAAGTAAAGGCGCCGAAATGCTGTCGGGCCTGAATGGCCAGATAGATGATGCCCGCCAGCATCATGAGTGAGCCGACCACGGTGAACAAGACGAATTTGATGGTGGCATAGATCCTTCTCGGCCCGCCCCAGATGCCGATCAAAAAGAACATAGGGATCAGCATCAATTCCCAGAAAATGTAAAAGATGAACAGGTTGAGCGCTACGAAAGCGCCGAGCATGGAGAATTCCAGGAACAGCAGCCAGATGTAATATTCTTTTTTCCGCTTCTCGATATATTTGTAGGAACTCAGCACGGTGAATGGCATCATGATGGTGGTTAACATAAACAGCAAAATCGAAATGCCATCGATGCCGACATGATAGTTCAACCCAAATTGGGGGATCCACTCGGCTTGTTCCACGAATTGATAATTCACGATCGAATTATCAAATCCCGCCACGATGAAGAACGAGACGATCATGGCGAGGGAAGAGACCACCAGGGCGATCCAGCCAAATTTCGATGCGCCAGATTTTTCGTCAGCTTTGCTGCTTGGGATAAACATCATCAAAACTGCGCCGAGCAGGGGGATGAAGAGTGTCCAGGATATTAAACCCATTTATGACTCCGAACTTAAATTTTCATATTTTTGGTATGAATATATTGGATCAGATTTTTTATTTTTTTATCCAACGGATTGAAACAACCCAAGGGATTTAATGGTCTGCGACTTTTAACACAGGTTCATTTTCCACTGAATAATAGTTGATCCTATCAGGCGATTCGACTTTTTTAGATGCATTTAAAATTTCCAGCGAAACCAATAATCCTTCTTCATCAAAATCGGCAATCACCCCTGGTCTTATTTCCTCTGTATCCTCGATGTCAGTATGACGGAAAATAATGACCAGGCTGTCGGTTTCTTTGTCATATTTAAAATTCACTTCATTTAGTCCATTAATTTCACGATACCGTTTTAACATGTGAATAACGGAGTATCTTAATATCAGATGTAACTAATGGACAATGATAAATTCTGGCAGTTGCAACAATCATTTGATCTGCTGGATCACGATGAAATTTGCCAGGCAATTGTGTTGACTCAATCGCTATTTCGGGTGTTAGTTCCAAGACACGAATTCCAGGATAGCTCAAAGCTTGCTCAAACCAGTCGCTTATCTCACAGGGAATTTCAAGCCGCTTTAGCTCTATGAGCTTTGCCACTTCCCAACAGGAGATTGCACTGACGCCAATGATGTTATCTTCGTTTGCCTTAATTATTTCGATTTGTGTGGAGGTGAGCTTTGTGTCGTCGTGAACCCACCATACCCAGATATGTGTGTCGAGCACTATCATTTCAAAGTTTCCCAATCTTCTTCCGCCACGCTCTCGAAAGGATTAATATATCTTATCTGCGTGCCACGCAATGGATAACGTCCATTTAGCTTTGGTTTCGGCTGTTGCGGACGGATGACAACCTCTACTTTATCTCCAGCTTCAAAAGGCAAACCTTTAATCAATATGCTTCCGTCCTTTAAAACAACAGTTTCTGAGCGATAAATCTGCATGGTTCAACCTATAAAACTGATTTAAAAATTTCGCACATTTTCAGGGTTTTACAATTTCTTTGTTATCAATTAAAGCATCAATGGTCAGCTACTTTCAGCACAGGTTCCTCTTCTTGTTCCATCCAGGCAGGTGTTAAGCCATAATAGAGAACATCTGGATCAATATCAGCGCCATTGTCCCACACAATTGTTCCCATGTGAGGATCAACTTTTACTGATCGAAACATCAGAGGATTGTTCTTTATTGGCTGAAAAATTGGGCCGTGTAGAAATGGTTCCAGGTCAATTTCCTTTTGAGTTCCATCGGTGAACTCTAGGCGAACCCAAAAATCTTTTAATACTGTCACGGATTTGATTCGAATTAATTTATTAAATTTTATCATTTCCTTATCCCTATTCAAGTGGTTCGATATCGATTAAAGCTAATCCTCGTCGTGCTCTCTGCCAGTTTTCCATCAGTTCGTAACGATGCAAGTCAGCCCATTCGATGACGAGATTATGAGCTCGACGTGGAAGATATCCTGCATAAATGCGCAGCGTCTCAATTTCATATAAAGCTTCATTACCTCAATATTCAGCTTGAAAATGAGGCGGTGTGTGATCGTTAAAATACATATAAATGGCGATTCCAAAAAAATGACTGACACAAGGCATATAACCTTCCTGTATAAATCTCATAATGGCATCATTCAATTTTGTTTTTCGCCTCCGCTAAATTGTTTTAGACAAATTTACATAAAGATTATACTGAAATTCAATTTAAAACACATACAACGCCACCACCACTGCCACCGCAATCCCCACGATCATATAAAACCCATACGCCTGCATATTTCCCGTCTGGAGCTTAGCAAATAGACTGGAAGCTTTGCGCCAGCCCAAGGCGGAACCATCGGCGGCACCGTCGATGATTTTCTTGTCGGAAATATTCAAAAAGATATTGGTCGATAAATATTTCAGCGGCCGAACGATGATCGCATCGTAGATCTCGTCCACCCAGTATTTGTTCCAGAGCATTTTGGGCACGCCAGTATAGGTGCTGGGATCGGGCAGCTCTCGTTTGAGGTCACGAAAGATGGTCTGTGCCAGGTACCAGCCAATGACAGCGATCAAAACCGAGAGGCCCATCAGCGAAAATTCAGTGGCATGGCTGTAATGGCCGACTTCGACATGGCCGTATTTTGTGACGGCGGGTTCCAAAAAGTCATGAAAGAAATTGGGAATGGCGCCGCCAGAGAGCAACTTGGGAATGCCGATCCAGCCGCCGACCAGGGAGAGAGCGCCCAGAATCATCAGCGGAACGGTCATGGTCTTCGGCGATTCATGGAGGTGATGCTCCTGTTCGTGCGTGCCCCTGAATTTGCCGAAGAAGGTCAGATAGACCAATCGGAACATGTAGAACGCCGTGCACAGCGCAGCGATGGCTCCGATGATCCAGACCAGTTTGTTGCCATGATGCGAGGCGAAGACGTTCCAGAGGATCTCATCTTTGGAGAAAAAGCCTGCAAACGGCGGAAAGCCCGCTATTGCCAGTGTCGCCAGCAAAAAGGTTGTATAGGTGACAGGCATGTGCTTTTTCAAGCCGCCCATGAAGCGAATGTCCTGCTGACCGCCCATAGCGTGAATGACGCTGCCCGAGCCCAAAAATAGGCAGGCTTTGAAAAAGGCGTGGGTCATCAAATGGAAAATGGCGATCACAAATGCGCCTGCCCCTGCCGCCATGAACATGAATCCCAACTGGCTGACCGTGGAATAGGCCAGCACTTTTTTGATATCGTTCTGATAAAGGGCAATAGTAGCCGAGAAAATGGCCGTCAGTGCGCCGACCCAGAGCACGACATTCAGCGCAATTGGGGCAGCCAGATACAGTCCATGAAAGCGACAGACCATGTACACTCCTGCCGTCACCATTGTTGCCGCATGGATGAGTGCCGATACAGGAGTTGGGCCCGCCATGGCATCGGGCAACCAGACATAGAGCGGCAATTGCGCTGATTTGCCCGTAGCGCCGATAAAAAGGCAGATCGCAGCCACATTGGTCCAGAACGGCGTTAAGGTATTATGGTGATGGAAGAATTCATTGACATCGGCGATGGTCAGTGAGCCGACATTGGCAAAGATCAAAAACATTCCCAGCAGAAATCCAAAATCGCCGATGCGATTGACGATAAAGGCTTTCTTCCCTGCAATCGCTTTTTCTTCATCTTTGTACCAGAACCCGATCAATAGATAGCTGCACAGGCCGACGCCTTCCCAGCCAACGAACATCACGGGCATGGAGTTGCCCAGAATCAACACCAGCATGGCGAACACGAACAGGTTCAAATAGGAAAAATAGCGCACGCTGGATTCGTCGCCGTGCATGTAGCCGATGGAATAAAAATGAATGACGGCGCTGACGCCCGTAACCACCAACAGCATGACGGCGGAGAGATGGTCGATGAGAAATGTCAGGCTGATTTTCAATCCGCCCGAAGTGACCCATTCATAAGGCGTGCAACTGATCGCCTCGACGCCTGCCAGTTTCACAAATACGGCATAGAGCGAAAGGACAAAAGAAGTGGCCACGGTCGAAAAAGCGAGATAGCCAGCGAATTTTTCGCCCCAAATTTGTTTTTTTCTATATGCATTGGTCGCTGCCACAATGCCATTTAGCGCAGCACCGATAAGCGGCAAGATTACGATAACAAGAATCAGGCTGTTCTCCATAAACCATTAGCCCCTTTCTGAAGTGTATGCGTCAACGCTGATCGTGCCCGTTCGTTTGAACAGGTGCACGATGATGGCGATGCCCAGCGCCACCTCGCAGGCCGCCACCACAAAGATCATCAACGAAAAAATCTGGCCGTCATGATTCTGATGCACTCGGGAGAAATAGATCAGGCTCAGATTGACGGCGTTGAGCATCAGTTCCACGGCCATTAGCATGTGCAGCAGAGTGCGCCGAAACAAAAATGTAACGCTGCCGATGGCAAACAGTAAAATCACAATCGAGAGGGTGAAAAATCCTCCAGTTCCAAATATAAAATCAGTCAGCGGATTACTCATTCTTGCGACCTTTCCAATCCAGTTGAACGATCGAAATCACTGCCACGATGGCAGCGAACAATAATGTCGAGACGTATTCAAAGGCGAACAGATATTTGGTCATCAGGTTTTTCGAAAAGATTTTAATGCCTCCGAACTCATGAGCCGATTGCTCGGGCACCAAATTGGGATTTAGATTGGCGAAGGGTTGGGCTTCGCCGCTAATAGTGATGTACAATTTATAGATGAAAAAGATGGCCAGCAGAGCGAGGAGCGGCTCACCAATCCAGTACAATTTTGAAAATGGGCGCAAATAATCTTCGCTCTTGATATCCAATAGCATGATGAAATAGATGATCAAGACCATAATGGCGCCAGCATAGATGATCAGTTGAAAGATGGCGATGCTGTGCGCCTGAAGGATGGCGTACATGCCCGCCAGCGCCACCATGCTCGCCAAAAGTCCCATAGCGCCTCGGATGGGATGTTTAGCGAACAGCAGCACCAACCCGCCAGCAATGGCGACGATTCCAAAAGCGTAGTACATGAGGATGTTGAAATCCATTTAAAAATCCTTTGAATTGTTATGCTCCAATGAGAATAGATAGCCCTAAGATTCATCTTCATTTTCAGTTTGATGAATCCGAATTCGCCCTACCTCCACGATCCACAATTCTTTTGTCACAGGCATTCTTTTATTCGCTTCGATAAATTGTTTTATCAATCTTTCTAACAGGGGCAGACTCGGATTTCGTGGCACACGAATTACCACAATTCCACCAGATTTATCAGGTGGAAAATGAATAGGGTCTGCAAAGTCTAAATCCAGCGTTACGAGACAAATATTTTCAAAACAGCATACGTCATAAAGTTGTCGATCCGAGCAACCTTCTAATCCTTGATCCCGAACCGTTTGTACTTCATATCCTGCTGCACGAAAGATATTTTGGGTTCGGGTGCCAAAATTCTCATCGAGCTTGAATTTCATGCAGCGACCTCAGCAGGGATTTCCACATATCGTTGACGGGACATTTCTGCACCATAAGCGATGGCTGCTCGAATATCCTCCTCTGTTAGGTGCGGATATTCCTCAAGAATTTCTGCTATTGTCATCCCATTTGCCAAAAAATCCAAAATCAGCGACACCCAAATTCGAGTACCACGAATACAGGGCTTGCCGAAACAGACATTTGGGTCTATAGTTATTCGTTTGAGAAGTGGGTTCATTTTTTTGCTTAAGTTGAATTTATTTTTAATGCAATTCTTATGCTTTTATTATCACTGTGCCAAAAGTCTCAATATGAAAACGAATGGCAGATTTAACATCCATCAATGCTTCTTCATAAGTGTCACCTTCGCCAACGACGATGCCCTTTAAACCAAGAGGATAGGCGACATAACCATCAGGATGTTTTTCGACTACGATTTTAAATTTATGCATAGTATCTTGCCCCCATTAATGAAATAAATGAAAAAATAGAACGGATGCAAAATCATGGATTATACCCATGCACCACATCATCGCTCACCACAGGGTGCCAATTCAAAAGCGTGTCCCGATCATAAACCATTTTGAAACGATTATAGCCCACCAGCTTCTCCGTTGTCGGCAACATCCGAATGGCGTCCACGGGACAGGCTTCAACACAGAAGCCACAGAAGATACAGCGGCTGACATCGATGTTAAAAATTTTGGGCCGCTTTTGAATGATCGGATCCTCGCTTTCTTCAGCCTCGATAGTAATGCAGGACGCTGGGCAGATGGTGGCGCACATCTGACAGGCCACGCAGCGGGGCGAGCCGTTGGTGCGTTGCACCAGAACATGTCTCCCTCGATTATTGGGCGATAAATCGGGTCGTTGTTCTTCGGGATAATAGACAACTACACCACCCCTGCGGAAGGTGAACCATTTGAATAAATTTCGGAACAAATGCTTCGATGTGATCCAGACGCCTCGGCCAATTTCCTTTACATAAAGCTGATCCAGCAGCGTTCGTTTCTTGCGATCGTAATATTTCATGTCGGGCAGGTCTGGTAATTGGTAACTCATATTTAAAATCTCCTCATTCTCAATACCTGGAAAAAATAGGCCATACGGTATCAGACAACTTTTTGACCGCTAATTGCGCTAATTATTCTTATTTCGTTAATTGGTGCTTGAATGAAAACTCACCTTTCTGCCATTTCCAGCCGCCAGTTGGCGGGGGAGAAATCTGGAAGTCCAACTATCTCAATGTCACCAGATTCCTCACTTCGTTCGGAATGACACTTTTATTTAAAATTCACTGCTTTTCGTTCAGGTACTAATTAATAATTAGCGTAATTTGTCAAATTCGTGTAATTGGCGGTCAAGATGGTGGTGATAGAAACACAATTAAAACCCACCAACCGCTACAATAATAATCGTCACAATCAAATTTAAAATGGACAGCGGCAACAAAATCTGCCAGCCCAATTTCATCAATTGGTCATAACGAAATCGGGGTAAACTCCACCGCATCTGCTGCAACAGCCAGCAGAAGAAAAAGACCTTTAACGTGAACGACAGTAATTCCAGAATCACCACCGTCGCATGGGAGAGCGGGGTAAATCCGCCCCAGGGCCAATGAAACCCATCGGCCATGAGATAGGGCACGGAATAGCCGCCAAAGAACAGGGTCGTCACAATGACCGCCACAAAGGCGATGGTGATAAATTCAGCGAACATGAACAGCAGCATTTTGAAGCCCGAGTATTCGGTGAAATAGCCTGAGATAATTTCCGACTCGGCTTCGGGCAAATCGAATGGGATGCGCTTGTTTTCGGCGATGGCGGCAAACAGAAATAGGAAGAAAGCGACAGGCTGCAAGAAAATGCCCCATTTCGGCAGCCAGCCCCAGGCCAACTGTCGCTGGGCTTGCACCAATTCCCAAATATCCACTTGCTGGTAAATGAAAATTAAGCCCAGCAGTGATAAACCCATGCTGATTTCGTACGAGATCATCTGAGAGGCGCCCCGCATGCCGCCCATCATGGAGAACTTATTGTTGGACGACCAGCCCGCCAGGATGGCGCCGAAAATATTCAGTCCGCTAATAGCAAAAATATAGAGCAAACCGACGTTCAAATCAGCGACCTGCACCCGAAAGCTAAAATCAGGCAGGTGATTGGCAAAATATTCGGGCAGCCAGGGGATCCATTTCAGATACCAGGCTTGGAAGAATTCGGCGGGTCGCAACTCCCCCGCAAATGGAACTACCGCCGCTGTAATTGTCGCAGGCACGAAAGCGAAAAAGATGGCCAGATTGTACATCAAGAAATCATACGCTCGGGGCTTGAAATCTTCTTTGACCAACGTCTTGATAGCATCAGCCAGGTTATTGATGAACCCCCACAGCGCCAGCTTTTTCCCACCAGGTAGGGGAATAGCCGCCCGATTCGCCCCGATGCGATCCTGCAGCACAGCCGATTGTTTTCGTTCCGACCAGCTCATCAATGCGCCCATGGTGAACATAAACAAAAATACAGCGCTGGCTAATAGGAAACTCGTGATAAAATTGACGGTATTAATGCCTAAAAAAGTGGATTCCATTTAATCTACCTTTGATAAATTTTTAGATAATGCCCTCTGCTTTTAATATTTGCAAAATTTCTTCCTTTCGCACATCTCCGATTTTTGTCTTTGCATAAATTGTCAAAAGCCGAACCACTTGCTCTTCATCTTTTACATAGCTGATAACACGATAGCCACTGCGTTTTCCTTTCGAAATATCAGTGCATCTCAATCGAATTTTATAAATGTTGCTTCCTAACGACGCTCCTGCTCGCTCATTTTCATTTAAAATCCGATTCAGTTCTTTTAAGTCCGACCAAATATGAGGATAGTTTTTGCTCAGTTCCAAAACATCTTTCTTGAAGCGATTAGTTGGAACGATTCGAAAACTCATTAATGAATTCCTCTAATGTCTCTTGGGACTGAATTCCAGCTTCTTGTTCTATGATATCACGGCAGGCTTCACGAATATTATTCAAAATGCGATGCTTTTCCTTCATCGATAAAAAATCTTCGTCTGTTAGACTTTTTTCCATAAGGTAGCTTATAAAATCGTATACTACGATTAGCTTGTTCTCTGGTAATTCATCAATCAAATTGTGGATCTCATTTTTAATGGCAGCTGTTGCGGACATGGTCAAAAATTTCCTCCCAAAAATTTGTTTTGTTATGGTTAGTTCCAGATCCTAAATTCGCCAGGCTGCATAAGTGAGCGCCTCCTGGATATCTTCTCTTTCCAGATATGGATAAGCCTTGAGAATATCACTTATCGAATATCCAGAAGCGACCAGTCCAACGATCATCCCAACGGTAACACGCATACCACGAATGCAGGGCTTGCCGCCCATAACATTCGGATCAAAAGTTATTCGTGTTAAATTTTTCATGAGATTTACTCTTAAATTTAAAAGCCAATTTGAATGTTAAAATGATTTCCGAACTTCTTCTACCGTCCGCCCCATCGGCTGAACCCCAAGCTCCTTCAACACATCCACAAACAACGTCAACTCATCAAAATTATTTTCGCCTTTGATCGCTCTGCGGAAGGATTGCACATAGCCATCGATATTGGTGAACGAACCATGCTTCTCGGTCGAAATTCGGCCTGCTATCGACCATTTTGCCTTCTCGAAAACCTGATCTTTAATGGCAGAAAGAGCGATAAGCTGTAACCCTGCCAATTTTTCCATCGGGGCATTTTGTCCCCAGACAAAAGCGTACTGGTAATCGCTGAGTACCAATTTTGAAATATCCTGAGCGCTGGGGAACGTTTTTTTCACACCAGCCATATTGGGCGTTTTATCTTCGGTGACCAGAATATCATCGCTTCTCACCTCACAGGTCTTTTCGTCCCAGACCCGATCGGCTTTGAAGAAAACGCCCGTTATCCCTATTGCTTCGACCAACTGCTGGGCCAACGCCAGTTCCTCATTAGTGGCATAAGAGGAAACGACAAAAGCCATCTGCTTGCCATGATCTTTGAATAGAGCGGCAACTTCCTTCACAAAATTTTTGTAATCGACTGGTTTGTGATTGATCTGCACCCCAGTTGCTCGGTTTTTAATCGGATTCATATAATAGATCCTGGCGAAATCGCACATCCAGGATTTGTTGACATTGGGATTTTCACGAGGTCGAACCCGATAAATTTTGTTGTTCTTGGTCTCAATGATGATGTTGCAGCCCCTGGAACAGCCTGCACAAATGGAATCGGTTTTATGCAGATTCCACACTCGCTCTTTGAATCGAAATTGGCGACTGGTCAAAGCACCCACAGGACAGATATCGGTGACGCAATAGCTGTATGGATCATCAAACGTATCGCCTGGCGCCAAAGACACATAAGTTTTATCGCCCCTTTCGACCAATCCCAATTTATTGGTCTTCGACACTTCTCTGGTAAACCGAACACAGCGGGAACAGGCGATGCAGCGTTCGGCATCATAAATAATGCGATCGCTGAAAATATAAAGCTTTTCTTTGGCGACCTTTTCTTCATTGAAGCGGGATTTGTCCCCCGAGAACATCATGTATTGATCCTGCAGCATGCACTCGCCCGCCTTATCGCAAATGGGGCAATCCAGCGGATGATTGATCAA
>JAPDPQ010000018.1 GCA_034506395.1 candidate division KSB1 bacterium
TCTCCAGCCCTGAAGTCCGTCAAACGGGTATTTCGGGCATGCAAATGAACAATGAGATGGTAGCAAATATCTTCGCTAATCTTCAAACTGAAACCATGACCAATGCAGTTTACATCCAGATTCGCAGTTTGCAAAATTTCAACAATCTCAAGGACGATTCGACCTACTATTGGCGGGTCAAGGCAGTGGATCAATATGGAGCGGAATCCAATTTCACCAGCGGCACTAGTCGGTTCTTTTTTAATAAAACCAACACGGCCCCGCAGCCTGTGATCGCTGGTTTCTCGCCCAAAGATGGCATCGAAGTGCGAACCAACAAGCCTGAGCTAAGCTGGCATCCCGCTAAAGATGCGGATTTGAGCGACCATGCGGGGACGCTGCGCTACAAATTGCAGTTGGATGATGATGGCGAATTTGTAAGCAATTATAAGTATCAATACACCACTGCCATGGGATTGAACACCTTTGAAGTGCCCGATCCGCTCAGCGAAAATGTGAAGTGGTACTATCGAGTGCAAGCGGTCGATGATGAAGGTTTGTTCTCAACCTGGTCAGCGGTTCAGAACTTCTGGGTCAATGCCATCGATGAAGCGCCAAGGCCGTTTGCATTGTACGCCCCTGCTAATAATAGCGCTGTAAGTTCAGACACGCTCAAATTTTCCTGGGCCAGCACCTATGATGTTGATCCCAATGATAAATTCAGCTTCACGATGGAATATAGCACAAGCAGCAGCTTTTCAGAGAATGTTAATTCGATTCCCAATTTGACGGATTCTACTTTCATCATCGAAACCAAAGGAATGAGACAGACAGTCTATTATTGGCGGGTCAAAGCTGTCGATAGTGATGGACTGGTCACGTGGGGCAGCAATAGCGGGATTTCCCCGTGGTCTTTCCAGTTCCATCCCACGGCTGTTTTCGATGATCATAAAAATTTTCCCCAAGAATTTCATTTATCCCAGAATCATCCCAACCCCTTCAATCCTGAGACAGTCATCGATTATCAGCTTCCCATCTCCTGTCATGTGGTGATTACCATCTACAATACCCTTGGCCAGGAAATTAGAAGACTAATCGATAACGACCACCAGCCAGGCTACCACCAAATCCTCTGGGATGGGAAGGACAATTCTGGCAACCAAGTCGGCACGGGAATTTATCTGTATCAGATGCGGGCGGGTGAGTTTGTGGCGGTAAAAAAGATGATCCTCATCCAATAGTCGCTACTAATTTGGCAGCGCTGGGTGATGCGCCGGCGCTGCCGCCTCTAATTTTGGTCTGACCACTTTATCCTATCTTTAAATTTTCGACACATCTATCTCACGATTTCGAGCGCGCTGGAGTTTGCTGGTAAATTATGGTGTTGAACCATAATTTTTTAGAAAGGAATAATCATGAAAACTATCTCCCAAAATCGCCTTGTCCTTGGATTGTCGATCCTTATTTTCTTTTCTTGCGCGTTTTTTCATAGCAGTCAGAAGAAAGAACTGAGCTTAAGAAAAGAGATCACGAAAGGGGTGACAACCGAGGCGAATGTGATGAATCTGCTGGGTATGCCGACCTCAGTAACTCCAAACAGCATCGGGGATGAAGTATGGTTTTATAAGAACCTCTCTTATTCGTTTCAGCAAAGCAATAATGGCAAGAGCCTCATTTTATGGGAAGTCGCTAACGCCGATTCTTCGAACCCCGTACGATCATATAATTTGCTCATCACCATTGATCAAAATGATATCGTAAAAGATTTCAAGCTCGATTGGTTGGATCTCGATAACTTTTAAAACCGTAAATTTTAAATCTTCCTTGAGCGAAGCGGATTTTTCAAGGCCTACTCATGCCAAGCTGAATCAGTTTTCATTAAAAAATTCTCATAGGCTTGTATGCATCGGTCATCGGATGAATTTGCACACGATATGAGCATTTCATTCTAAAATATTCCTCATTGCAGCTTAAGATAAAAATGCTCCTTGAATCCTGCTCCCCAAAAAAATGCTTGTATATTACCGTTTTTTTCGTTATTTTTGTGTCCTTTATTTTGGTTTATCAATTTGGATCTTCCAATTGTTAAGATGGAATACGTTCGAACGAAAATCAAGGGGATTGATTATGACAATGGGCTCCAGTCAAGTGGAATCGATTTATCAACAACTCGAAAGTCGCTTCTCCTATTGGGAGAAACTAAAAGATATGATCGATCAGTGTATTGATATGATGTTGAACCTTAGACAAAGTGGGCACCCTGGCGGTTCGCGGTCCAAGGTGCACTTTTTTTTGGTGACGATGCTGAGCGGGGTCATGCGATATGATATTCGTCACCCAGAGAAACGCTTTGCCGATCGTTTCATTCTTGTGGGTGGACATACGGTGCCTCTGATTTATGCTGCGCTTGCGGTTCTGAATGAGGCACTGAGACGGAAATTCAAGCAAACTGGCGATCCTAAATATAAAATTCCAAATGAAGCAGAGCGAGCATTGTATTGGGAGGATCTTTTGACGCTGCGCCACAATAAAGGTTTGCCTGGCCACGCAGAGATGGGCGGGAAAACCTTGTTTTTGAAGTTCAATACAGGGCCTTCCGGCCATGGTTCGCCGGCTGCTGCGGGTGAGGCGTTAGCATTGAAATTGGCAGGCGCTGATGATATTCGCGTGTTTGCCGTGGAGGGCGAGGGCGGTTCGACCGCAGGCTGCACCCATGAGACCCAAAACTCTGCCTGGGGTTTGGGGCTCAACAATCTCTATTATCTATTTGACTGGAATGATTATGGGATTGATGATCACCCGATGAGTAGTATCATTTATGGCACGCCAGCCGATTGGTTCGGTGCCCATGGCTGGCGGGTATTCGGAACTGAGAAGGGCATGGAATGGCCCTCAGTCACGAGAACCATTTTAGAGATGATCTATTCCGAAAACAAAGAAAAGCGGCCAAATATCGCTTGGTTCAAAACGCGCAAAGGCCGAAATTACGGTGTATACGATAACAAATCGCATGGTACCCCCCACAAGCCGATGAATAGTCCACTGTTCTGGGAGACGACCAAGATCTTTACTGAGCGCTACGGCATCGAGTTCGAGGGGTTTGGTCAACCTGCACCAGAGACGCACGCTGCACAAGTTGAACAAACCAGGAATAATTTGCAACGAGTCATGCAACTTTATGATCATGACCCTGAGTTGTTGGACTATGTGGCGGATACCTTGGTCGAGTTGGGCGAATCGATTCCAGAGCAGAAAACGACTCTGTTTTATGACTTCAACAAGAACCCATTCAAAGATCCAGTTTTTACCGATTATCGAAATTATCCCGCTGATATCTTCGCGAAGCCAGGACAAAAAGAGCCCAATCGAGCTGGACTCTCAAAATTTGGCGCGTGGATCAATGCCAAATGCTATGAAAAATATGGCCGGCCAATGTTCATCGCGATGTCTGCAGATCTGGCGGATTCGACGAACATCTCCGGTTTTGCCAAAGGTTACGGTAATTTCAAGGGCTTTGGAGTGTATGACCGAAACGGCAATCCGCAGGGTTGCCTATTGCCGCAGGCGATCACTGAGTTTACTAATGCCGGCATTTCCGCAGGAATCGCTACTGTAAATCTTTCAGAGCGCCCGTTTGAGGAGTTCAATGGTTTTTATGCTGCTTGCTCCACATACGGCTCATTCATTTATTTGAAATATGGTCCCATGCGATTGTTCAGTCAATTAGCACAGGATTCAGAGATCAAGGTGGGCAAAGTGTTGTGGATCGCTGGGCATTCCGGACCGGAAACAGCCGAGGATTCTCGAACCCATTTTGGCATCTTTGCGCCCGGCGTTTCCCAACTATTCCCCGAAGGCCAGGTGATCAATTTATATCCTTGGGAGCACAATGAAGTGGCGCCGATGCTCGGAGCAGCCTTGGCTACGGATAAGCCGATCATCATTTTACATCTCACTCGACCGCCCATTGAAATCCCAGATCGTCAGAAGCTGGGAATAGCCTCGCATTTTGAAGCAGCGAAAGGGGCGTATCTCATCCGAGATTACAAGCCCAATCTTCCCAAAATGGGAACCATCTTTGTCCAAGGGACCAGCACCACAGCCAATCTGATCAAAATACTACCCAGATTGGAAGAGGCAGGTTTCAATGTTAAATTGGTCGCTGCTGTGAGCTATGAGTTATTTAAATTGCAGCCCGAGAGCTATCAAAAATCAATTGTCTCAGATTCCGATTGGCTCGATTCAACCGTGATCACCAACACTGCCCGACGGAACATGCACGATTGGATTTTTTCCAAGATTTCAGAACAATACGCCATGTGCTCGGATTGGGACAATCGCTGGCGCACTGGCGGCTCAGTGGAAGAGCTTTGTGAAGAGGCGCATATTTCGCCAAATTGGCTATTTAAAGGGATCGAGCGATTTGTCAAAGAGCGCGAACAGAGGTTGCAGATGGTTAAAGCCATGTTGCCGAAAAATTCCTGATTGAAAAGGCGCCTATTATCTGGCGCCTTTTTTATTTGAAGAAAAAAGATATGGTCCTTGGCTCCTAGGGAAATGGATTTCATCTGCCTGGGAACCAAATCTTAAGCTTCTTCAACCATAATTGAAGTATTGACATTCCTTTTTAATTTTTAAAAGTCCAATTTCAATAACCGCCAGAATTCCATCAATTGTCTTGCAATAGTCTTTGCAGATGTTGTTAACTCGCTGGAAAAGTATTTTCAGTTTGTCCCTCGATCAGAATATTGACTCGCACCACAATCGAAGATGTCCTTCAGAAATGTTCTTCTCTCACAATTCGCCCAATCGATAGTCCTGAAGCTATTCCTGCAATTGGTCCGAGTCAAATCTTTTGAAGATTAAGCAATCGCCCTCTCGAGCGATTACTGTAATATCCTTTGGATCACAATGCTCCAGTGATAAAAATTTTTTAGCAATGACGAGCAACTTTTTAGCCTCTCATGTGTTTTACTGTTGAAAGTAGAGAAAAGCAGACCAAAAAAGGAATGGTTTTGGATAAGACTGATCAAGAATTGATGGGCGTTTTTCAGCAAGGTGATGATCTGGCGTTTGTGATATTATATAATCGGCACAAACGCAATTTGGTCTTTTTCTGTTCCAGAGTGCTTCAGGATCATGATGTAGCCGAAGATATAGCACAGGAAGCCTTTTTGAAAGTTTATCTTCAACGAAGCAAACTAAACGCGGATGGGAATTTTAAGAGTTTTTTATTTACGATCGCCAGAAATTTATGCCTGAATCGGTTGAGAGATCAAAAAAAAAATATCCGTATCGCTGAAGAAATCTGCTCAGCCAATGAGTTTGTAATTAAAGAGAATACAATAGCCATTGAAAACAATGACATTTTAAACCGTGCGTTGGCTCAATTAAACGCCGATTATCGGGAATTGGTTCTTCTTAGAGATTATGAAGGATTTTCTTATCGAGAAATTTCTGAAATAACCCGTTTATCGGAAAGCGCAATCAAAGCGAAACTTTTTAAGGCACGATTGAAATTGAGAGATATGCTTTTGCCAATTTTAAAAGAGGGAGCTTAATATCATGTCATGTAAAGATTATGAAGAAATGATTAGCATAGCATTGGATGGAGAATTGTCATCCTCAGACGCCGACCGTTTGCAATTGCATCTCGTTGGCTGTCAGCATTGTCATGAATTTTTGAATTCCTTGCAAAAGATCAAAGGATTGTTCCAATTACAGCCTGATACCATTCTCTCTAAGGACTTTGATCATAAATTTTTTGCAAGGCTGGCCGAGCTTCGACAAGCACGCCAGCGCCAGATGAGCACTCAATCCTGGTGGCGACGAAAATTCCTGGTACCTGCACCTATAGCGTATGCGGTGGCCCTTGCTTTGATCTTCTTTATGGGGTTGGCATTTCATAAAAAAATACCATTCAGAACAGTTCCATCAAAAGAAGCTTACACCCAAAAATATGTTGATGCCCCATATGAAAAAATTCGCAAGATTAAAATCACTAAAGATGATATCTTCAGCATTTATGGAGAAAAGCGTTTTTAAGAGAGGTGAGTCATGAATAAAAATTTGTCTCCGATTCTTAGGGTCATTATTTTGTTCGGCATCTATTTCACAATCATTTCAGTAGCCTTCCCCCAGCAGGATAGCATTATTGTTATGCTAAAGCGGGTAAGTTATAGCAAAGATGGAGAAAAACATCCCGGATCCACAGTTTATCAAACTGTCTATTTAGGAACAGGGCCAAAACTACCAATCGAATTTACACCTTCACTAACTTTTGGCAGCACCGAATCGAAAGATTATATGGAAGGCAGTAGTTCATCTAGATTTCAAACTTATTTTGATTTAAACAGAACAATTGATCCGTTTTGGCTTAAACTAGCGAGCAAGAATGTATCCAAAACAACTCCTTTGTTAATTTACAATTTTTTGATTAGACCGGAACGTCTTTCATCAGATAAGATTCGTATTAAGCTAGCCTATGAGAAAAACGAGTTTGTGCAGTTTTCAAGCAATAATCATCCGATCTATGAAAAATCATTTATGGTACAAGAGTTCGATGCAGATTTCGACAAACCACGCGAGCTCTTTGTGGTTGCAACAGTTCCATCCAAAATTGCTGCCGAGATTGTCATTCAGCATCCTATTCGCCCCCCCATTGAATCAAAAATTTCGACCGATATTCTGGAAAAATTGGCAAATTTAAAGGCTTTGGAAATTCCTGTCACTTTTTATATTGAATATATGCGCAAGGATAGTGCCACTGGTAAAGTAATATTCCGCAAGCAGACGGTTCAGAAGGGTTATAACCGGGACAATCCCTTCTCGCTTGAATACCTTATCGAAACACCTAAAGTATTTCTTCAGAATGATAGGAATTTAAATTACGCCATTAGAGGTTATTTTGTACCACTGGCCCTAAACAGAAACGACTTGGATGTTTGCTTGATTATCGAACAAAAACACATATCAAGTCCTGGCGGGCATGTAGGTCACGGAATCAAAAAAGAACTGAAAATTAAAAAAGGAGAGAAGCTGGAAATTGAACTGGTGAAAAATAATGGAACAACAGGATTTCAAAACAAATCTGGAGAATACATTATATTTGAATATGCAGAGCTATTTAAAGGAATGTCAGAAAGCTTGTTGGTAACAGTTGAATTTTAATGCGGACAAAGATCAAAGCATAAGGCCATTTTCGCTGGCAGATGAATTCCATCTGCCTTACTGCGCATTCTATTTGATCAACACACACCTGCCTGACTTAATATTTCCATCCCACTGCAACTGGTAAAAATATACGCCAGAATTATGCCTGCTGCCATCCCATGATATAATATGAGCGCCCGAACATTGCGCATCATCGGCCAGGACAGCGACCAATTGACCGATGGCATTAAAGATTTTTAGGTGGACTGGCGCCGAATAGGGCAGTTCATAACTAAAATGAGTGATCGAATTGAACGGGTTGGGGTAGTTGCGCACCAAAAAATAGCAGTCGGGCTGAATCCAATGTTCGTTCAGACCGACTGTAACCTGGTGCAAAATCCTGATCATTTGCTCCAGCATCAAATGCAATCCATACAGATGTTTCATGTGATCGCTGGCGGTGTCACCCGCATAGCCTTTGAGATGGAATTTGCCTGTGTCGCAGGCCGATTGCTGGAGCCCAATTTCATCCACCGCCGAGACGAAGACGCGCTGAGCGCCGATGCCGTTGATGAGATAGTTGGCGGTTTGGGTGGTGCTCTCATACCCGCTGGTGGGAATGGCGGAATGGGTGAGACAAAAAATTTTCTTGCCATCCCGAGCATCCCTGGCAAAACGGAGGAAATCCTTCATCTGCTGCTCTTTCAGCGCAGGGTCGGAATTGCAATGGAGTCCATCGGCCAAGGCCAGGGCGTTGATCTGATCGTAATAAGCGGGCGTTTTGAAAATCTCTCGCACGCCTGCGTAGCCTGCGCTAAACGATGTCACGATGAGCGTATCCACTACTGGATTGGCGATGATATTGTGATCCTGGAGCACGGCTTTGACTTTATCCAGAATAAGGCGAAATTTATTGGCGTCCTGAAAATAATTTTGATAAGGACTGGATAGCGCGCCCAGATGGATATTAAATAGCACCGCATTAGCCTGCGCTTTATAAACCACATCTTCAGCAGCCCAGGAGGCGCTATGCAGATGGAACACCAGCATCAATTTTCCATCTTGAGGTGCCTGGTAATAGTTGGGCACAAACACCTGGGCAAATTGACCCGTAGTGCCGTGATTCAATTGCAGCTCAGCCGTCAAATCGAAGCGCTGGCCAATGGCCACTCCTTGCGCCAGAGCCGCAGTCGGGAAAACAGACAATAGCAACAGCACGGCAAAGCATAATTTCATTGGCAATGTTCTCGCTATTTTTTGTAGATTGCTTATATCGACGGCTTTTCTATCATCCATAAGAATAAAATTAAATTGCTTTAAGACTTGTTCATAATCACCTTTTTTTATTATTTTGATTTCTAAAAGACAAAGATACTGCTGCAAGCACATTGATGGAAACTTAACTGAATTATCAGAGCTTAAATTTAAAAACAACAATTTTGGGATTAAGGACATTTTGAAGCGCATTGCTGATCAGGGGAATATCTATATCTATCGGTTCCTCAACTGCAAAAATGCAGTTACCATAGCTGCCAAGGATGGCACTCTTCAAATATTTGGAATTCTCAGTGTCAATTTCAATCTTGCCTTTCAGTAAATTGCCCTTCAGATCAAAAAATGATAAATAATATGTTTCATTTCCAACAAACGTCACCATTGCAATATTATCCTGAATGAAAAATATATCATGGATCATTGTGTGTTGAGAAATCAACTTCAACATCGTCCTAGAATTGTCGACAGAGGCAAAAATTTCTGGTGAAACAGCATTTGGCAAATGGCTGATATGCTCTATAATGGTTCGTTGGACTTGACCATTCGGATCATGAATTCTAATTGTTAAATCAAAAATATTTCCGATCCAAATTTGCCCATTTGGTGCTAATTTCACTGAACCTCCTAGATAAAATATTTTTTGCAACGTTTCTTCCAATTCACTATACCGATATTTAATTCGGCCGTTTTGATCAATTACTACAATTTTTTTCCCTTTAGAGGCATCAGAAAATGATGGATTAATTGTATAAAAATATAATAAGCCATGAGAGTCAATAAAGAATCGCTGAGGAAATATTCCCAAAACATCAAGCCTCATCTGTTTTTGGTACTCTCCATTTCTATCGTAGAAGATTAATTTGAATTTTTGACTATCCAATATCACGATTCTTCCCTCGTTATCTACGCAGGCATACTCAGGAATAAGATACTCGCCAGGCCCCTCACCGTTAATTCCTACTTGGCGAATAAATTTTCCAGTTTCGGAAAAAAGAAGCACGCTCTTGGTTACCCGAGTGTCAACGACAATAAATCTTTCATCAGATTTAATAATCTGATCAATGCTGCCTACATAGCTTTTGGTACCAGTTGCTAATTGAATTTCCTTGGACTTTTCAAACAAATCCTCAAAATTCTTTGCTTGCTGGAATTTTTCCATCAAGGAAATTGGTAATGCCAATTCATTACTGCTTTCACGACTATTTTTCTGACAGGAAATCAACAATAAGCCAAACCATAACGAAACTATCAATTTAATATATCTTCTTAAAATGCTGTTCATAGAATATCCCTTTCATTTTTGAGCAAATAGCCTCTCAATGAATTGAATAAATTTAATAGATTCTTGAGGGACTTTGGCTACTGGAAAATGTGCTTTAAGAATTTTTTTTGTGTCACGATCAACTAAGAAAGATAATGGCGTTTTATGGATATCGAAATACTTTCGAAGTGTATCAGTATTATCGTAAATTAGAGGAAAGCTAAAGTTATTAGCAGCTCGAAATCTGTTAAGCATATTGATGCTGGAGGCATGGGCAATAGCAATAATGCTCATTTTTATCTCGGAGTTAAGGCTTTTTGAATATAAATCTTCAAAATATTGGATTTCATCCTCAACACAGACATTGCAATCGGAGAGCGAAAACAAAAGAATCAAAAGATAATTGTTGTTCTCTTCGTGGAATAAATTTCTCTTTCTTTCAAGCGAAAAAAGAATATCCATCGGAAATGTCAATCCCTCCAGTATAGCCTCGTACGCGTTGGCTTCGATAATTTCGCTCACGACTTTGAAATCTTTTAAGAGTTTGTTCTGATATTGAATCTTTGATTTTAGCTGTTGCAATTTCACTTGCAAAAGAATGTTTAACAGACTGAGAACCAGAATCACAATGAAATAGATCCTTTTGCCATACAACCTCAAATTGTTAGAGCCACCATTCATAAACAAAACTAAATCGACTTAATAATTTCGCTGACTAGTTATGAAAAGAAGCTTCTGCTTACTTTTGAGCAGAAGCTTCTTCTTAAGAACCCTAATGCGGGTCATATGCGCCGCACTTGACTGGTGTGCAATCTTTTGATCCTACCACACATACAATTTCATGTTTGGTACCCCAAAAGTTGCAATGTCTAATCTGCTCTTGCTCGTCATCTTTAGGAATGTTAGCACTAGATTTGACAAGCAAAGACATGAAAGAGCTGATGATGATTACAAGTAGTAAAATGGAACACAGCCTTTTAAGCATGCTTCTCACCTCCTTCAATTGTTTTGCTTTGCAAAAAAAATTGCTGCAACTATTTCTTCTCTCTAGGCCTTGAAATGCTTAGTAAGGTTGAAGTTTCAAATTTTTTTTTCTGAGCCAAGGATTAAGCCATATCAAATGCCTAAAAGAGACAATTTAATTTACAAAAAAAACATTTGTCAAGATTTTTTTAATTTTCAACAAAACTTTCTGATAGCTATTCAGATTCTTTGGTGGGGTGATCTGGATTCGCAGGAAAAAAATCTCGCCAAGCTGAACCACTCATCTAGTCATTCCTACCAAGCTGAATAATTGCAGTTTCTGATGTAATTTTTTTCCCTGAATGTCCGCTGGAATTTTGTCATCCGCCGAAGAATCAAAGTTAATTGTAGTAATTATCTATTGGATCGAAAGAACATTAAGACTCAAAATCGTTTCCCGTGGCTAATAAGACATACCCGATACTCCTTGATCGTTTATATCCTAAGCTGTTTTATCAGCCATAGGGAAATTCCAGAGCGACCATCCGTTGGGTTGTTTCTATCCGTTGGAGAAATAATTTTGGTGCTCACTCAGCTTTCCCACGGATGATAGAACCTCCACAGATATTTTCAATGGCTCATATCCGTGGATGTTTTATTATCCGCGGGAAAAACGGAATAAACATCCTGCTATTTTTCATATAATCCCGATAGGCATCGCCGAATTTTTCCAGATTCTCTTTTTCTTCAATTTTTGCTGTGGCGTAGAGCAATCCCGTGATCAACAAAACCAGCAGCACACTAACGATTGAAATATGCTTGAGCCATGCGCCCCAGGCGCCAGCGAGCAATGAAGCATAGAGCGGATGGCGAATGTAGCGGTAGGCGCCCACCTTGACCAGTACGCTGGTGTCTTCAAAATTCTGTCGAGGTTTTCCAATGATGTGCAATAGATAAAATCCATGAATGGCCAAAACCAGAGAAATCGTAAGCAACAGCCAGGAGATGATCTGCCGAAAAACAAACGGCTGATCAAACCAGTAATTCACGTTTAGCAGCACCAGGATCAAGATGCCTTCGAAAGCGAAAAACCGAAAGAAACCGTGATTACAATATGACTTTAAAGATTTCCAGGAGTAGAGCAAGAACAGAATCGAGCACAAACCGAATATGAAAATTTTGATCATGGTAATCCACCTGACGGTTAGAGCAGAGTTCGACAATTCTCGATTCCCAATCCCAAATCCCAATTTTCAGAGAAGGAAGACCAGTTGCGATTAAAGCTCGGCCAGCGCCTTTTCATAATTTTCCACCACAAACTTTTTGCCTTTTTGAACCACCCTGTGCCCTTCTTGTTCGAGGAAGAACTTCACATTTTCGATGCCACCAGGATATTTCTCGTTCAACACGCCGCCTGCTTTCAAGGTTCGCCAGTATGGGGTGATGTCCTTTTCGCCCTGGCGTGCCTCTTCATCTGCGGCATGGGCAGCCACCCAGGCAAAGATGCCTGTGGTCATGGGACAGCCGATGGTCGCCCCGTGCTTTTTGGCCAGCTTGGCTCGAATTTCATTGATGGTGATCAGCTTGCCCTCGGGCACCTGCCGCATGATTTCGTCCACTTCGCTGGGGGCGGGAATGACCACCGTGCCCGTTCCCCAGCGCTGGCTCATGTTTTCCGTAATGCGCTCGACTCTGGGGAGGCCTTTGTTATCCAGTAGTTTTTGTTTCCAGGATTTTTGTTTTTTCATACGCTCGCTCCCAATTAAAATTTTTGACCACAGAAATGGAACAGCCACAGAAATAGCTTTCGGCATCAATTCTGTGGATTTCATTTCGGTGGGAGACGCTATGTTTTTTTCTCCCACAGAATTGGGATGCCACAGAATTGGAAATCTTAAAAATTGTATTCAGAAATGAAAGGACCGAGAAAAAAACTTAATTCTATTCTGAGAGCTTTACTTTCTGATTGCAAAAGAAATCCACACCACCGAAATGGAACAACGGCTGAAATAATTTTCATCATCAATTCTGAGGGACTTTACCTCTGTGGGAGTCAAAGATTTTTTCTCCCACAGAAATGGTATCCCACAGAAAAAAATTAAATTCTTGGTAAAGCTTGACGCTCCAATTTCTCGAACAGGTCTCGAAAAATAGGATCTCGTTTGACAAAGAATGCCCGACGAATAAAATGCCGTCGCTGATCAAAACTCCAGGTCACTTGATCGGTGACGATGGGGCTGTGGACGATTTCACTGGGTACCCAACTGTCGTTCACCAGCCAGGCGATGGCCGAAATATCCCAGATAGGGCGAGAAAAGGCAAAATGATCGTTGCTGCACGCCTTGAATGTTTCAGCCAAATATTCGCCGATGGCGCCTCGGCCCGCCACATATTGCTCGATCTCTGGCAGCGTGGTTAACAGATGCGAAGCCACGCCCAGACAGGGGATCTGCACGAGGGGCACGCCACAATCGAACAGCAGTCGGGCGGCGAGCACATCTTGCTTCAAATTAAATTCTTTCGTGTGATGCCAGTGATGCGGATGTCCGCCCAGCCAGACGATGACAATGCGATCGATAATTTCAGGCTCAATCAGGATGGCTGAGGCGATATTGGTCAAAACAGCGATGCCGACCACGTAAAGCAATTCGCCTGGATTCAAATTCATGGCGCGATTCACTAGATCCAGCGCGGCTTCGCTGTGGATGGGATGTTCCCAATCCGTTAAATAGCGATCCGATCCTCGGAACACCACTCCTTGAATAGGCCGGTTCAGCTTATTTAATATCTTCAAAATTTCACGATAGCTTTTCTCCATGCCATCTCCTGGACCTACCGATCGATCATTGAAGAACGGCGCCGCGTAGATCGCCTCGACAGTTAATCGTTCAGACGAGAGCAAAGCGTAGACAATGGCAAACTGATCATCAATCTCATTGTATGTATCAGAGTCGATGACTATTTTGATCTTCCCCTGGGGCGATTGTAATCGCTCCAATCGCAAAGATTCCGATATGATTGGGAATTTCATAAATCTCCCTTGTTCCTTTCTGGATGATTGATGCTTAAGATCGCTCATTTTGTCGGATTCCTTGAAAATTGGAAATCAAATAAAGGTCTTAGCCTACATTCCGCTCGAACGAAAACTCACCTTTTCGGCATTTCGACTGAGGGGAGAAAGCTGTAGGTCTAACCTTTTAAATATATCCAGAATCCTCGTTTCGTTCGGAATGACATTTTTAATTCATATTTAATGGATTTCGCTTTAATACCAAAAAATAAACTGGGAATCGGTTCCCGTCTCATTCCTGCTATGATGGCAGATCATTGGGATGGAAAGTCCACGAAAGTTTTTCTAAATTTCGTTTGAAAATTCGGTCAGCACCTTGATAAAATTTTCATAAAATGGTTATGAAAAGATGTATCGCTACTCACGGAATCATTATTTTTGTTTTGAATAAAAATAATGCAATTTTTGATAAAAGCAAAGAATTTTCTAATCAAAATTTCAACTTGCATTTTCCAAATCTTTTTGGTAATTTGCCAAAAAAGGTGATGGACAAAAAATATTGGCCTGTTCGAATCGTGCAACCGTCATCGTGATCCAAAAACTAGGTGGAGGAATTAATGAAGATTATCCGGGTTATTGGGCTGATTATCGTGGTCCTGGCATTCGTTGTACTGATACTCAGCTTATCTGCGCCAAAATCGTATCACGTGGAGCGTTCCATCGTTATTCAGGTACCCAAGCATCAGGTCTTCGAGCATATCAAATATTGGCGCAATTGGAAAGCATGGTCGCCTTGGGCTGAAATGGATTCAGCAATCGTGGTGACCATTGCAGGTATCGATGGGCAGATCGGCTCAAAATTTCAATGGAAAGGAAAGCGCGCAGGCAGGGGCGAAATGATCGCCACCAACATTCAAGAAGATGAGGAACTGGCTTATCATCTTCGATTCGTTAAGCCCTGGGAGAGTGAGTCGAACGGCTATCTTCGGCTAACTGCCGTTGATGATCATGCTACTCAGGTGACATGGGCCTTTTATGGCAAAAGTCCGTTCCCATGGAATTTCATTACATTATTTTTCAGCTTGGATTACATGATTGGGGGCGATTTTGAGCGGGGTTTGGAACGACTGAAATCGATCCTTGAATCTCAATCGAAAACTCGTCCACAAAATTAAAGTGTTGGTATAAAGATTAAACAGCATTCACTTACTGTTTAGTAGGATTCTAACTTTTTTCACCTTCACCTGATTGAATCTCCCCTGTCCTGGAGGCAGCACGGACCGATCGAAGTCATATATTTACCTGAAAATCAAGCCAAAACCAAAATGAAAGAGAACTCTTGCTTAAAAATTTAGCGCGTTACTCTATGGGGCGATGTGCTTGCATAACTTTTTGAAATGCGCTTCTGAACGTTTGAAACAGGACAGCCGATCGCGCCGTTGGTCTTTTATCACTGCCCTGTGCAAGAAATTCTCACTATTGTGATTCTCTTGCGCAGCTTAATAATGAAATAATCCTGAAATCCACTAATGGTTTTGCCTTGAGATAAAATCAGTTTCATCAAAAGAAGCATAATTTTGCAGATTGAAAGAAAATCAGATAACTGCCTACGATTTCGAAATTCAAAATTGAAGTGGACAAACCAGAAAAAGCCATTCGATTCATTAGATGCTCAACGTTTTTATTCTGGGTTATTTAATTTCAGAACAACTTGTTTCGATATATCCGAATGAATCGCTTGCAATTCCCATCAACCAATTGAATTGGTGCAAAATAATCCTGAGTGGGACCATATTGAGTTTCGGTGGCACAAAATTTGTCAAATTGAACGGTCGATTAGCAGGGGAAATCCAGTTAAAAGGTATGAGGATCGCAGTTCGAATCTGAGTTTTCACCAATTTTGCCAAATGAAGGATCGCTAATTGTCATTACGATCTGAAAAGGAAGGGTATTGGTTCGAACTCAGGCTTTCCAGTCATGCAATTTACGTAAGACTCAATCAATGGAGGTACCAATTATGAGAATTAGATTTTTGGCGATGTTAAGTTTGCTGGCGTTAATGAACATGTGCAGCAAAAATGCGACTTCGCCGGACCAGAATGTGGCAAGCCAGCTCAGCAATACCGAGCAGATGCAGATCGTTTCTGCTGAAGTTGCTGCCAGCTCCGGCGGTATTGTGGCTGATCTCGGAATAATGGGGCTCATCGCAAAAGGGGGATTTAGTACTGGGCTTTATAAACCCGCGAGTTTCGATACGACGTTCAAATACGGCTGGATCACCTATTCGGTGAGCCTGTCATTTTATAGCGTGCTTGGCAATGAGCAGCCATTCTATATTCCTCGACTAACTGATAAAATTGTCTACCAAGGCACATTAACTGGCCACGATTCGACAGCAAATCGTGAGGTCGACCTTAACAAAACCGCCTCATTTGTCGTCACTGGCATCACCACGGGCGTAATCACCATCAATGGGACAGCGAGCAATAACTCATCTTATGAATTTACCGGCAAGCAGGTAAGTTCTGAGGCTGAGGTGCACAGCACTTTTGTGGTAACTGATGTGGTTATCGATACCAAGGTTGACCCATTCATCCCGCAAAGCGGCAAGGTCGAATGTAGTTTCAAGGGCAGCTTCCATCGATCGGGCCCAGTGCAAGACAAAGATGTCGAATACGATTTTGCTCTAACATTGGAGTTCACTGGCAACAACCAGGTAAAGGTCACTCTGCCCAACGGCGATCAGTATACGCTGGATTTGATGACTGGGGAGTATACCCCCACCAAACCATAGCGTTCCTTTATGACAACGGCATTCTATTAATTAGGGCTTGAACAAAAACTCAGATCTCTGTTAGGTCGGCTCGCCATTTGACTACTGGTGTCAACTTAAGGATATGGAGTGTTATTCTGAGCGATCCGCCAATTGGCTATTGGCATCGATGGTGGATATTTTGTCTTCAGAGACCGCTGAAGCGGTCAGCAAATACTGTTAATTTGTGATTAATACCTGAATTAATTCGGGCATTAATGACAAACTCATACCGTTTTCAATGAACGTTTTAATGGTTTTAATTTTTTTTTGTACTTAATTTGGCGGTAATGACAAGTTGGCGGTGAGAAATCTGTAACACTAACAATCTCAAGGTCACCAGATTCCTCGCTTCGTTCCGAATGACGCTGTGACTTCAAATTCTAATGTTTTCGTTCAGTCACTAATTGGGCTCTTGGAATGCCGTTGTCATTTTTGGGAAATCATGCGATGAATTCAAAATGGGGGAAAAATAGTTCATTCAGCGGTTAGCATCCAGGATCTTATAAATATTTTCAGGACTAATAATGAGGTTGCCAGATTCAATTTGTTTGGTGAGGCTGATCAATTTTTGATGGATTGGCAAAGTCAAGTTATGCTGTTGACCTTTTTGAACCAGATAGCCATTGATAAAATCGATTTCTGTCCCCTTACCTCGCTGCAAAAATTGCAATGATGATGATTTGACCCGTTGAAATCGTAAGCCCAAGAGTTGCAAGCTGAGATGTTTTTTAAACAACTCAAAGCTAAACCGGGCACTCTGTTCTTTGGCACCAATAGCAAGCTTATGAAGATCGATATTGTTCGCGGTAGGTTCCAGCTTTATTTGGTGGCTATTAGCAACGGCGACGCCCTCCGAGATGGCGAGCAAAATAATGGCGCGAGCCAGGTTAAGTTGGAATAATTTCCCCCACACTAGACCTGTAATACCCGCCAATGAGTTCACGCTGGCATTAAAAATTAAATCAGCGAATCGTGCGCCGAGGATATTGGAGCTGACGGTGACTGGAAAGATTTTCTCCAGCATCGATTTAATAATCAGCAAGCGATGGGTGACTTCACCATCCAACTCGCCAATGATGAAATTTGCATGACTGGTGATTTCGCTTCTCCCAGGTCCCAAAAGGGTAGCGGTCCAACCGACCACGCAGGCAATGGTTCGATCTGGTCGAACAACATCAGCGACAATTTGCTCGCACATGCCTTTTTGCAGCGTAATGACGGCAGTATCGTCTCGTAAAAATGGCACCAAGTTTTGAGCAAGCTCTTTAGTCTCATTGGCTCTGGTTGCAAGAAATATCATATCAGGTTGCTCGACCATCTGGGAAATATCTAAGACCACTTCCGGATAGCAAATGATCGGATCATGTACACCTTCAATACGCAGGCCGTTATTCTCGATGGATTGCAAAATTTCTCGATGTTTACAAACAAGCTGAACATTATAATTCGAATTGCAAAGATACCCAGCGATGACACTGCCGATAGCACCAGCACCAATCACAACGATTTTCATTTCACCTCCACGCACAGACGTAATCGGCACCAAAACGAGATCAATATTTCAAATATTTTCAGTTGTAGCGTGATCGAGGATTCAGATCGATAATACGGCCAGCACCCCGAAATCTGGAGCGGTAATAATGATCGTTTAAATGAGAGATTTTCACCCCAGATGAAATGCTGGCATGAACGAAATAATTTTTGATCAGGTAAATGCCCACATGATCGATCCCTGTCCGGTTCGTAAAAAATACCAAATCACCCAAATAAAGGTCTTTCTTTTTCACGCGAACGCTGGTTCGATAAAGCTGATCCGCATTATGCGGCAGCTCAATACCAAAAGCTCCCTTAAAAACAGTAGCTACCAATCCCGAACAATCCATGCCGTTCGCTGAGTTGCCCCCATAACGGTAGGGTGTTCCGAGATAAATTTTTATCTGGTTCAAAAGACGCTGATGCAAAGATCGAATGCTATCTTCTGTCACAAATCGTGTCTGAGAAAATGCTCCATCAATGGCCTTGCGCTGATGAACCCTTGGATTAGAACAGCAAAAACTGCATAGAAAAGTTATAGTAATGAATAAGCAAATAGAGTATTGCATAGGCGTTGCACTCAAATTAAGTGGCTCAATAAAATTCTTGATCGTTTACTCGATTCCTTCTCATTGATTGAAACGCTAATAATACGCTTTAATCAAGAGATTCGACCAAGACTCAGTTCAGCGAGATATTTCAAAATATCATGGCTTGGGATCAGTCGATTGAGTGGAAAACCCAATAAAGATCCATTAACTATTCAATATAGTTCAAAAATCCTGCCATAATAGTTTTGCAGCCAAAGGGAAACAAAATAGGATTAGAGATAAATTTTAAAATGTCAAGCATCCAGATAAATATCGCGCTGAAAAGCGTTATTTCAGACAGTATTCACAATCCATTGGTATGCTGGGATGGTGCTTTTGTCAGCGCAAACTTATGGGAATTGGATCAAAAAGTCAATAATTATTTGCTGAATTAATGTCCCCCGATGCAACAGTGTTTCAAATTGAACAAAAAATTCATATCCCTTGTCTGCAACTTAATTTTAAAACTAAGCTATATGCTTGATTTTTTAAAAGCCGAAATTGAACTTAATCGGCTTCTGGCTTGGTATGATTTTCGCATATTCATTGCGGGTTTTTTGGAATCTGAAAAATGAGAAAGTATATGTTTATGAAGTGGAAATAACGCAGGGGGACTTCGGTGAAAGAGATTCTATTAATCGGGAATGGTTTAAAAGGAACGAAATTGATTAGTGATTTGATGAAACAGGGCAATTATAAAATTCGACAGGCTAAAACTCCATTAAAGGCCCTGCAGCTATTAAAACAAAATAGCCCTGACTTTTTGATGTGCACGGGCAAAATTCGACAGACGATCGATGGTAAATATTTTTTAGAATTAGAACCTTGAGCACTCATTCATTATTGCGAACGCGTGATCAGTCGCAAAATCCAGTATGAACCGATGAACGAACCGCGTCGGGGATTTTGTCCTTAAAAACTAAAATGAACTCCTTCCTTCAGGCCGACAGGACATGATTCTCTTCAGCAAGGAAGAACTACATCTATTTATCAAGCTCGCAAGGCATTCCATCAATTCGAAAATGAAGCTTAATTCAAAACGAGTGGGCTAAGCTGGTGGGAGATAGATTGAGCCTAAAATGACCAATTCGGCAATTAGATTTTTGGCTGGGGAAAATTGACCTATTAAGTTAATTGGAGAAGTGTAGCATGAGGCATTGCTCGATTCTGAAGATCATCAGTTCATTCAATCGTCGACTTTTTACCAGAATTGGTTTATTTAGTTTATTCCTCATAAGCTTTATCGTACCTTCACATGCGAATGCCCAGCAGATTAGAATTATGCCATTAGGGGATTCGATTACCCATGGTGAGCATGGCTCAACACCGATCGGTGGTTTTCGGGACGATCTGGCGGATCTCTTATTAAGAGAGGGCGTCAATTTTGATTTGGTGGGAACGCTCAATGATGGGACTGGTAGTAATTACCCCTATCATGAAGGGCATCCAGGCAAAACTGCGGAATATTTGGCTAACAATATCCTTACTTGGCTCTCGGCAACCAATCCAAACATCGTCTTGCTTCACATCGGCACCAATGACATAAATTCCTATTATTCGAATACTGATATTCGGGATGACATTGAGCGGATATTAGAAAATATTTGGAGCTTTGATAGCAAAATTCCAGTGTTGCTATGCAGCCTAATTCCTCGAAATGATAATTTGAATAACACCAATACAGCTTTATGCGAGCTTGTTCACGAATTAGCAGTAAAAAAGCTGATGCAGGGCAAATTGATCCGCTATGTAGGTCAAAACGAGGTCTGGGTGGTCAATTCCAATTGGCCGACTGCGTACCTGTACGATAAGTTTCATCCCAATAACTCTGGCTATAATGTGATGGCCGAAGTTTATTTTAATGTCCTCATGAACCAGCTTACCAGTTTCAGTCAATTCATTACTGACAACTTTGATCGAACCAATCTGGGGATGACATGGAATAGTGAGAATGCTTATAAAATCATTTCAAACCAATTGACGATTCAGAGTGGGGGCAATTTTTGGTGGAAACCAGCCATTTATGTAGCGGAAATGGATCCCATATCCGTATCATTTGATTGGGCGAGATCTGTGGATTCAACGAAAGACGGGAATGCGGGACTGGCGCTTCATTTGCAATCGAATCAGATTAATACCAATGGCTATCTGGTTTATAAAGAAAGCGCAACTCGGAAGTTGAAGCTTTATCGTTTGCAAAATGGTGCCGTGGCAGAACTGCTGAGCGAAGTTTCTGGTAAATTGCCACCGGCCAAGCAGGGAGATCAATTTCGCGTAGCGATGTACAGCGATTTTCAAGGGGCCCATTTCACCTGTTACATTAATGGTGACTTTGATGGAGATGTGATTGATCGTAACAGCAGTTATAGCACTGGCAAGAATCATTTCGCTGGCGTGATGCTGGCCGGTACTGCAAACAACGTTGTCGATAATTTCCAGTTGATCCACAGCAAAGGAGCGGCGGAGCGAATCTACGCGATCTGGGGAGATCAACAGCAGGGCGATCCTGGGGAGCGATTGCCTGATTCCCTGGTCGCTATGGTTACCGATCAGAATGGAAATCCAATCCCTGCAATTCCAGTGAGCTTTGAGGTGATCGAGGGCACTGCAACGATTGCCCCTCCTGAATCCCAAAATCATTTCGAGTTCGAAGCAGAAAATGGAGTCCTTACGTATCCAATGCAGGTCATGAATGACCCGAATGCATCGAATGGAAAATATGTGGAGGTCCCAGCCGAATATCCTGATGATTCTAATGCCAAAGTGGTTTTCACATTTACTGTCGCAGAAGAAGCCGATTTTGTGGTTTGGGGCCGGGTCCAATCGGGCGATCATCTGCACGACTCCTTTAAGGTCATTATGGATGAACAACCAGAAATTGTTTGGCACATCTCAGGCAAATATACCTGGACTTGGGATCAGGTGTATGTGTTGAATGGTGAAGATCCGAAAATTTTTCATCTAACCGCTGGTACGCACACACTCGGAATTAAAAATCGGGAATGGGGATCGAAATTAGACAAGATCATCATCACCAACAATTTGAGCTTTAACCCAGCCACATTGCAGAAACCTCAGCAATATTATTATATCACCAATTCTTCAGGCCGTGCGCATGCGATTGTCACACTCGGAGCTACCCCTGGACTGGTGAAAATCAAGGCCAGTTCGCCCAACTTTTCCGATCACATCGTTTTTACAGCAACGATTCGATCTGATAAGGTGCCAGCCAGTCTGGCTATTGTCAGCGGGAACAACCAAAGCGCGAAACCGAATGAAACACTGCCGAATCCGCTCGTGGTCGAGGTGCGCGATGCGCAGGCTCAATTGCTTCCAAACATTGCGGTGAAGTTCGAAATTGTTCAGGGCACAGGCGCCAGCTTGGGCTCTCCTCAACCGGTAATGACCAATAGTCAGGGTCAGGCCGCTACCACCCTCAAACTGGGCAGCGAGTATGGTACTTATCTTGTGCGCGCCAGTTGTCCTGGCTATACCATTTCTCCAGTCACTTTCCAGGCAACTGCGACTTCGGCAGTTTTGGCTATTTCGGGAAGTTGCAACTACTACAATGGCAATACTCCAATTAACAATGTGGTAGTTAGAGCCACTGGTAACGCAAATACCTCTGCGATAACCAATACGCAGGGCCAATACCAGCTTACCGGCCTGGAAATGCACAGCAATTATACTTTGACGCCAGAGCGGGTGATTTTCAATGATTGGTCATCCCATCTGATCACGACTTATCAAGCGGCACTCACCCTGCGACAAGCAGTGGGATTGGAGAACTTTTCCTCGTTGCAAGTGAAAGCTGCCGATGTGGATCGCGATGGCAAAGTCACAGCTTACGATGCTGCTCTCATTGCCCAGTTCGCAGTTGGGTTGCCCAGAAGATCCGATTCGCATGTCGGAGAATGGCAATTCATCCCAGGTTTCCGATCGTATTATGATTTGACCACGAGCTATCAGAATCAGGATTATACCGGCATTCTGCTGGGGGATGTGACAGGCAAGTGGAATCAATCCTATAATGCGCCAAAACCTGCTGTTGAGCTGCCACCAGCATGGTTAGAGGAAATCAGTGTCCATGGCGACCGCCTGGTTATCCCCATCAGCATCCCTCAAGAGGTCGCTGTGCTCTCATGGCAGCTTCAGCTCCGATACGATCCGAGCAAATTGCGATATATCAAGGTAGATTGTATTCACACTGACTTTCATCTGGTTCAAAATCTCAGCCATGGCATGATAGAGGTAGGAATGTATGGCGTTCAACCGATCCATTCTTCCGAGCCGTTTGCAACGCTCGTGTTCCAGGCAATCGATGACAAATCCCAATCATTTGCCATCGAAGTGCCCTATTTTCAGATAAACGATCAGATACACCAACAGGGCAATACCGCGATCGCTGTTCAGACATCGGAACCAAAAGCATTCGTGCTGCTGAACAATTATCCGAATCCGTTTAACCCATCCACCACAATCGTATATCAAATTCCCGAGACTGGATGGGTGAGTCTGAAGATCTACAACCTGGCAGGCCAGCAAATTGTCCAATTGGTTGATGAAGAGCAAACGCCAGGAATTCATCAAGTCGAATGGAACGGTTTGGATCAGAATGGTCACGAGGCAGTGGCGGGGATCTATTTTGGTCAATTGCGCTATCGCAACCAACACAAAACGATCAGATTGGTCAAGATAAAATAATTAATCCGTGTCGCATATAGCAAAACAAGCTGTTTTATTCCAGAAATTATTTGGGAATCTGAACGAAGCAAAGGATATCATGTCATTCTGAGCTTTCCACCAACCGATGGATGCTCAGAATGACAGCGATTTCGTGTTAGTTCGTTTGGATCTAGGCTACTGCTAATGTCCAACTAACTCAAAAGGATCTCAATATAAATCGATCAGCGCAAGGTATCGCAAAGAAAAAAACTGTGCTTTTGGGCATGAGTTTTTGATATTTTGCAGCAAATTCATTCGAAGGCAAGACGGTCATCAGCTTTGTTGTTGCTCGATCGATTGAACTTGTTGAGAGAGCAAGTCGAAAAATTTGCTGAGATCTACATTGCCGCCAGAAATGATGATCCCGACCTTTTTTCCAGCGAGGTTCAGCTTTCCCGAGAGTAACGCGCCGAATGGGACAGCGGATGATGGCTCAATAATAACTTTCATTCGTTCAAAAATATGGCGCATAGCGAGGATGATCTGCTCCTCGCTCACCAACACAATTTCATCCACTAATTGCTGAATAATCGGAAACGTTTTTTCCCCAAGGGATGTTTTTAGCCCATCGGCAATGGTATTGGGATGTACAGGCGGGATGATCTTGCCAGCTTTTATCGAGCGATAGGCATCGTCAGCATTTTTGGGTTCACACCCGATGACCTTGATATTTTTACTGGAAGACCGAGCAGCGATGGCAGTCCCGCTGAGCAATCCCCCACCGCCAACTGGGGCCAGAATATACTCGAGATCGGGGACGTCCTCCAACAATTCGAGGGCGGCTGTCCCTTGGCCAGCGATCACCGTTTCGTTATTGTACGGATGGATCATAACTGCCCCGGTTTGTTTGATAATCTCGGCAGCCGCAGTTTCACGAGCCAGTTGAGTGGGCTCACAAAAGGTGATTTGCCCACCGTAGTTTTTCACCGCGGCGATCTTTACGGCCGGTGCATTGGAAGGCATCACAATCCTCGCTGGGATCCCCCGTTTTCGAGCCGCTAAAGATAACGCCGCCGCATGATTACCAGACGAATGAGTGACCACCCCCTTTGCTGCTTCGTTTTCTGGAAGCGAGAATACAGCATTGCACGCCCCACGGAATTTGAACGCCCCCACCTTTTGAAAATTTTCACATTTGAAGAACAACTGAGCACCAGTCATTTCATTTAATGTCGTACAGGTCAACACAGGTGTCCGATGCACTAAGCCAGCAATGCGCCGCTGTGCAGCGCGAAGATCCTCGATAGTTGGTTGATTGCCCATTTCTCTCGCCTCGATTTTGATATTGCATGATTTTGAGGAAAAAATTGATAACAATTGCTTAATTGGATGGAATCAATCAAAAGAAAAGATCGGCAATTTCAAGTGCCTGAGATCCATTTTTTCACAATCCCATTTTTCATGGTGGAGATTATTGCGCCGCAATTTCAGCCACCGCCTCGATTTCAATTGAGAAACCGTGATGCAAAGTGCCGACAGGCACAATTGAGCGCGCTGGTCGATGATCGCCAAAAAATTCGGCATAAATTTGATTGACGCGATCCCAATCTCGGATATCTGAAAGATAGATCGTGGTTTTAATCACATGTTGTAGTCCGCTGCCGGCAGCTTCAAGGATCGCTCTTAAGTTTCTCAGCACTTGACGCGCTTGGTCTTCGATACTACCCAAAACTTTCGCCCCGGTTCGAGGATCAAAGGGCAATTGCCCAGAAATATAGACCAATCTCTGATGAATTATTGCCTGGGAATAATGTCCACCTGGCACGGGTGCTTCAGTGGTGTTCACTATTTTCATATTATTGATCCATCAAAATGAATTCAATAGTGAGCGAAAGCAAAATGATTCAAAAATCATAACCAGCAAGCTCACGAAAGAAAAAATGATTTGAGAAATCGCCCTTGAGCAGTTTGCAATAGGCAAATTGAATACACATTATCCGCTTTCTGGTGTACCAAACCGCTTAAAGCGATATAAGAGCTGGGAGATCTCTGCAAGCTTAGCGCTGTCCATGTAGAATTTCTGCTTAATGTTTTTTCGAGACGCGCCTGAGAACCAACCGCTGAAAAACGAGATTTAATGGCATTTTTTGTAAGCCAAAAGAATTACCAAGCGTAAGCTTCCGGAGCAGCCCCGCCAGGTCCAGGCCAGATCTCATCCAGACGCTTCAATTGCTGATCAGTCAGCCGCAAGTCCAGAGCACGGAGGCTACCAGTAAGCTGCTCCAGCGTTCGAGGTCCAATAATCGGAGCGGTCACCGCTGGTTGATGGAGCAACCAAGCCAAGGCCACATCGGCTGGCTTTTCTCCGATTTCTCGGCAAAATGCTTCATAGGCCTCGACTTGAGGTCGATATTTTTCTAGAGAGGATTGGACGAATTTCCCTGCGCGTCGTCCCTGCTGTGTCTTTTCCAATACGCCACCTAATAAGCCCCCAGCAAGCGGACTCCACGGAATAATTCCCACACCCAGCGCTTGGCATGCAGGGATCACTTCCAGCTCGATCATGCGCGATTTCAGGTTATATAAACTTTGCTCTGAAACCAATCCCAAAAAATTGCGCTGCGCAGCTATATAATTGGCTTGAACAATATGCCATGCGGCGAAATTGCTGCTGCCCACATAAAGGACTTTTCCTTCCCAAACAAGTTGCTCCATCGCCTGCCAAATCTCCTCCCAAGGAGTCTCCCGATCGATATGGTGCATTTGGTACAAATCAATATGATCGGTTTTCAACCGTCTCAAGCTGTCTTCACACGCACGTTTGATATGATAAGCTGAGAGCCGCTGATCGTTAGGCCCTTCGCCCATCTTACCGTAAACTTTGGTGGCGAGCACCACTTTTTCTCGACGGCCGCCGGCTTGAGCAAACCAGCGACCGATGATCTGTTCGGTAACCCCTTCACCGATCTTCCAACCGTAAACATTGGCCGTATCGAAGAAGTTGATGCCCAGCTCAAGCGCTTTGTCCATGATGACGTAACTATCTTGTTCGCTCGTTTCCGGTCCAAAATTCATCGTGCCTAAACATAAGCGACTTACCTTTAATCCAGTTCGACCTAATTTGACATATTCCATGAGTGCCTCCTAAAATCCGATTGATTCGAGTCATTTCACGATCCGAAAACACCATATATTGCTATTAAGCCGGAAGTTTTTCATTCGGGAAAATCATCTTTTTAGAAACTGAACCATTGACCGAGACGGTTGCATGCCCCATTTGGTGCTCTTGTATTATACTTTTGAAGCGCGCATTCACAACAACCGTGTAGTGTAAAACCAAGTCGCATCGGATTATGTTCCCGGAATTTTCGCTTGACATTTTCGGCTTATTTGTTATATTAAGGCGATGGTTGTTCGGTTTGTATTTCATTATTGAAAACACCCTGAGAGATCACCTCGGAACTTGGATTTGGAATGAACGAGTGATTTTTATATGTACTAGATCGACCAATTTTTTTAGGATAGTATTGGAGCAGATCGAGGGAAAGATTTGTGTCGAAGCCGCGCTCAAAGCTCGTCAGCGAAAAATTTCGCTTTTGGTGATTCGGGAGGGATTGCATTCGCAGCAGATTGAGGCGATCTTGAACGAAGCGCATCAGCGCCACATCCCGATCAAATACGTGCCGCGCGAGGAAATTGATGCCATGGCGCATGGAAAAACCCACGGTGGAATTATTGCCCTGGCTGGCCCGAAACCGCTGACCCCCATCGAAACGTTGTTGGCTCACATCGCGGCAAAAAATTCATCCCACCTTGGCGCGCTTTTGCTTCTTGAAGGCATTGATGATAGTCAGAATTTGGGTTTTACGCTGCGATCGGCTGAAGCACTGGGGATCGATGGGGTACTATTAAAGAAGCACCTTTGGGATTTCGACAGCAATTCAGTGGCGCGGGCTTCCTCGGGCGCATACGAGCGCTTGCCCTTGGTATTGTTGGATGATACCGAGAAAATGCTCAATCGGCTCAAAAATCAGGGATTCACCGTATATGGCTGCATCGCCAAAGCCAAGCGCACCATTTACGACATTGATCTCACCAGAGCGGTGGTGCTGGCAATTGGAGGTGAAAAGCGCGGCCTTTCAGCAGCTGTTCGAAAGCAATGCGACCGGTTGATCAGTATCCCTATGGTTGCCGATATCGGTTCATTGTCGCTGAGCCACGCTGCCAGCATTATTATGGCCGAGCTGATGCGACAACGCTTGCAAAAAACCACTCGCCTGAACCAATCCAATTCAATGACAAGTTGAGTGCTACCATGAGCAAAAAATTTCATTTGGCTGATCAAATCCTGTTTGAAGATGAGGCGATCATCGCTATCAATAAACCCGCTGGGATGCTGGTCATCCCAGATCGGTGGAATTTGGAACGACCCAATTTGCTGGCAATGTTGAAACATCGGGACGCAAAGGCCAAGATTTATGTGGTCCATCGCCTGGATCAGGGAACCAGCGGGGTGGTCCTGTTTGCTAAAACCGCCTCAGTGCATCAACAGCTCAATTACCAATTGGAGACGCGCCAGATGCAGAAAGAATATCTTGCCATTATTCGCGGTGAAGTGGATCAAAAGGGCTTGATTGAATTGGCGATTGATAGGGACCCGCATCGAAGAGGCCGGATGATGGTCTCTCGGGGGGGCAAACCCTCGCTTACAGAATATCAGGTCATCGAGCGATTCAGAGGCTACACTTATTTGAGATTGTTTCCCCGTACAGGCCGAACCCATCAAATTCGAGTTCATCTGAAAGCAATTGGACATCCGCTGGCGATCGATCCCCTCTATGGGACAGCAGAACCGCTTTATCTCTCAAAACTGAAGCGCGACTATCGGTTCAAACCCGATGAACCAGAACGACCGCTCATCGACCGAACGCCGCTCCATGCTGCGGCGATCCAATTCATCCATCCGCTCACCGGCGATCAAATTGTGTTGACCGCTGCGCTTCCCAAGGATATGCGTGCGATGTTACATGCTCTGCGCAAATATCAACCGTTGCTCGAAAACGACTAGCCTCAAGGAAAGTCGTTGTCTCTTATCAAGAAAAATAGGATCAATGGCTGGTCGATAGATCGCCAACACCAGAATGCGAGCCGTGCTGATTAAGGATAGCGATTAATTGATTGAGTTCACGTTGAGAATAGAGGTAGAACGGCCCGCATTTTTTGCTCCCTTTGAAATGAACCGGTAGGTCAACGAGAACCAGCCGACTTAATTTTTCATGGCGAAATCGTTTTTTCTCCCTCCCCTGAAACGATCGGGGGGTACTGATGTAGCAATTCACTCCAAAATATTGGTGCTTATATTTGATAATGAAATCGATCCCATATTTGACATCGATCTCAGGATGATAGAGCACTTGATCAAAGTAGTCGGATTCAGCAAGAATGTAGTAGAAATGAACATCACGGACAAAGGAAGGGTAGGCGCGAAACGCTCTTGCTTGAAGCGCACTGAGATGGCTTTTGATTTGTTCGCTGAAAAGGGATTGGTTCTCATCTAGATAAAATTGCCAGAATTCAGCCTGATTGGGAAGCCGATGAAATTTCGCAATGAAGCGGTAAAATGAATAAATGAACATCGGCGGCATCGTTTTCCACTCTATCTGGTCATCTTTCTCCATGAAAAAGGCAAGCTTCATCGATTGTAGCTGCGTTTCGATGACCTGGGTCGATAGCGGGATTTTTTCCATGAAGTTTCGATAGATGGCAGACATGGAATGATCAATTCTGTAATTGAAAGATAGACCTTAGTTGTCCGGACTAGGTTCGGTGGCCACAACACGCTTTTGAACCAACGGCAAGTTATAAATTTTGTCGCATAATGTCAAGTAGAATTTTAACCAGCGCTTTGAAAGCTCTTTGGTTCACCTGCACGGTGAGTAACTACCCTCAAGCAGAAAAATTCGATTGCTTCATTAAAAAATAGAGCGATTCAATCTGCCAAATCGCGTCCAAAAATATATAAATTCTGCTTGCAAAAGGTCAATTAAATAATTATATTTAAGCTTTTCAAGAATTGAATCAGACTACAGCAGATCGAACTGCTATTAAACAAATGCCTGCCACTCCCGCGGATGCGGGGGTCCATTTTATTTTATCTCACCAATCAGTAAGATGAACGATGCTCGTCCGTAAGCTGGCGGACAGCATGACAGCCATATTGCAAATTATTTGAATTTTGCAGAAGTCTAAAGTTGAAAATGATAGGAGATCGCAATGGAAAATCAGGCCAAATTCAAGTGCTTGCGCTGCGGTCATGAGTTTTATGATAGCTATGATCCCAAGGTCATCGTTGAACGGAGCTGCCCCAAATGCAAAAGCAATAGCGTGCGACGCATGAAAGAAGAGACAAAGTAGTAGTTCAATATGGCCGAATCTTGGCGACATCCTGGGGGCAAATTGCGCGAACTGGGACCAGCCTCGCTGACGGAAGCGGAGTTGCTGGCAATATTGATTTCCACTGGGATCAAAGGGAAATCGGCTCAGCAGATCGCTGAAGAAATTCTTGAAAAATACGGATCATTTTACGGCATGGCCAATCAGCCTTTAGAAAAATTTTTGGAATTCAAAGGGCTATCGGATGTCAAAATTATCCGCATCGCTGCGGCGTTTGAAATTGCCAGACGATTAGCCAGGGACCTAATAGAGCATGATGAAAAACAGCAAACTGCCAGAGACATCGGCTCGGATTCCTGACACCAGGGAAACAAATTGGCAGAAAATCATTCCTGAGTACCTCCAATCGGTGGCCTCGCAGGTGACCGAATCGGCCAGATCGCATCGGTTTTTATTGTTGCTCAACAATCTATTTGGGCTCCAACCCCTGCTTATTGAAGAGTACGTTGTGGGGATCGAAAAATTCATCCAGGTAAAACAAAAAGATCGCATTTTAAAAGGGGAGGTTGACAATTTATTTGGCAATCTGATCATCGAATTCGAGCGGGATCTGAAAAAGAAATTGGGCGAGGCGCAGGAGCTGCTAAAACGTTATGCGGCTTGTCTGTGGTCGCAAGAAGAGAAATCCCAGCGTCGACCGTATTTATGCCTAGCTACTGATGGAGTAAATTTTGTCGTTTACTCTCCGATCATGGCTGATCCCGATAAAAATGAAATTGATCCTACGGAGATCAGCTTAATCTTGATCGAACAGGTTGATTGGTCCCAGCTTGCACCGCGGGATGTCTACTTCTGGTTGGATCGCTATTTTCTCAGAAAGGAGGTGTTGACCCCGAGATCCGATCAAATTACCAAGGATTTTGGAGTCAAAAGCCATGCGTTTCAGTTGATTTCAACAATGCTGAATTCGATCTGGAAGAAGGTTCAAGATCAACCAGATTATCGAGTGATTTTCGAATCATGGGAACGGTATTTAAAAATCGTCTATGGGACCATTGTCACTGAATCTGAACTTTTTTGTCGACATACTTATTTGGCAACGCTGGCCAAATTAATGGCCTGGCACCGTCTCGGTGATAGAAAAATCAGCAATGATGCGATTTATTCCATTCTTAATGGAGAGTTTTTTCGAACCCAGGGATTAGAAAATTTCATTGAAGAGGATTTCTTTTCATGGATTATTCGCAAGGAGACCAAAGAGGTAGGCATAGAAATGGTGTATCGTCTCACCAGCCTACTGAACAATTATAACCTTCGAGAACTCTCCGAAGATGTGCTGAAATCGCTTTACCAGGAATTAGTTGATCCCAAAACACGCCACGACCTCGGTGAGTTTTACACCCCAGATTGGCTGGCCCATCGTATGATCTGCCAACTGCTTGAGGCTAATACTTTGGGTGGATTCTTCGACCCTGCTTGCGGCTCGGGGACATTTTTATATCTTGCAATTCGTGAAAAACGGAAACGCTTAGGAGATTCGAAAGAAACTTTAGAACATATTCTTGATTCTGTATTTGGCATCGATATTCATCCGCTGGCAGTGATTGTGGCAAAAACAAATTACATCCTGGCTTTAGGTGATTTGCTCAAAAGAGAGGGCAAAAAGAACATTCCAGTATATTTGGCTGATACCATTAGGGTCCCTGAGAGGGAGCGTGCAAAGGATGTCAGAATTCCAGTTTGGTTCAATGGCAATGTGTATCGCATTAGCATTGAGGATAAAGACATTTATTTTTCTGAAGCCATCATTAATAATTCTAAAATTTATGACGAAGCAATCGACTGTGCCAACACGTTTGCAGTCCAGAACGCTGGAAAAAAAATTGGTAAATCCGAGTTCGCTGAATTTGTGAAAATTCAGCATCCAAATTTGCCGCAGGATCAGGATTCGATTCAATCAATGTTCTATGCCAGCAAAATCTTAAAAGGTCTCATCGAGCAGAGTCGCGATACCATTTGGGCGTTCATTCTAAAAAATATTTATAAGCCAATTTTCCTAAATGGCAGGTTTGATTTTGTTGTTGGCAATCCGCCATGGCTGTCATTTCGCTATGCAGAGTCATCTTACCAAAATTTTTTGAAAGAAAAGATTGTCAAGAATTATCGTCTCCTTTCAGGAAAGGGCGAGCTAATCACACATCTGGAATTAGCGAGCCTTTTTCTACTGCGAGCGGCGGATCTTTATCTGAAAGAGAACGGAACGATTGCTTTCGTTCTGCCGAGAAGCATTTTCACAGCCGATCAGCATGATGGACTGCGAGCTGGCAATTTCAAAACAATTCAGCTTTCATTCAAAGAGATCTGGGATCTGGAGGCAGTATCGCCTCTGTTTAACGTCCCGAGTTGTGTTTTATTCGCTGAGAAGAAAAAGCATGGTGAAATCGCATATCCGATTTCAGGAAAGCAGATCAGCGGAAGGCTGGACAATAAGAATTCCTCTCTTTATGAAGCAGAACAGAAATTGCAGATAAAAGAGGTATCATTTTATCTTAATAGGCGTGGGAAACATTCTTACTGGGCAACAGAGGTAGAGCAGATAAAAACGCAGGAAAGCTATTATAAGATGCATTTTTTTCAGGGAGCGACCATTGTTCCTCGCTCCTTTTGGTTCGTTGAGGTAAAGTCGTTGCCGATGATCGGTTTTAATCCCGCCTTGCCCCGGCTTGAGAGTTCTCAGAGAGCGAAACACGAAGCAAAAAATAACTATAAAGATTTAGTGATCACGGGAAACGTAGAGAGCAGATATTTGTACGCGACTTTGCTTTCGACGGATTTACTGCCGTTCGGACATTTGGATTATCGGCTGGTGGTGCTTCCGATTGAACCGATAGAAAATCGCTATCGTATTATTAATGCCGCGGAAGCACGGAAACGACAGTACATTCATCTGGCTAAATGGCTCGAAACAGTGGAACAAGAATGGAACAAACGAAGGGGATCAAAAGCGGCCGGGATGAGTGCAGTGGAATGGCTCGATTATCGAAATAAACTTTCGTCTCAAAATCCCAATGCAAGATATCTAGTTCTATATAACACATCGGGCTCTATTTTATGTGCAGCATTTCTGATAAATCGACCAATTGACTTCGATATTAGCGATCAAATTGTGCAGGCGAAAGCATTCATAGTAGAAAGCGTAACATATTACAAAGAGACCCATAATAAGCAAGAAGCGGAGTATTTATCTGCTTTATTGAATGCACCCATTATAGATAAAATGATAAAGCCAATGCAGTCGAGAGGCCTTTGGGGGGCACGCCATATCCATAAAAAAGTCTTAGAACTACCCATTCCGCAATTTGATGCCTCTCATTCTGTTCATATCCAACTGGCGGAATTGGGGGAACAATGTACCGAAAAAGTATCTCTTTGGCTAAAGACAGGAGAGGCACACGCGATCAGGAACATCGGCGTATTACGACGGAAAGTCCGAGAGATGCTCAGCGAACAATTGAAAGAAATTGATGAATTGGTAAAAAAGATCCTATAAAAAAACTGAGAAGAGACGGCTACATGACTGACAAACAAAAGAAACTGCCCACGATCACCATCAAAAAAGAATGGTGCAAGAGCTGCGAAATCTGCGTCGAGTTTTGTCCGACCCATGTGCTGGCAATGAATGGTCCATATCCTGAAGTGGTGAACCTTGAGGCGTGTACTGCTTGTGGCCTCTGTGAAATTCGTTGCCCGGACTTTGCAATTACCGTAACAAAGAATAAATGAACTCATGGTTCGACGGGATGAATTGGATGATCTGGATTCTCGGAAGAAAAAGGTGCTGTCAATTGGTTACTTTTTACTCTTCATAAATTTGTTCGTTCATTATTCGGGTGCTTTACTGATAAATATCTTTTGAAAGAGGATGGGTTCTTTCAATAAAAAATATTTTTTTGAGAGATATTGACAGACCAATCCGAATCATCACCATCAATCCTATCATTCCATTTTTTACTCAGAACATAAATCAGCGATAGGGACGTGAATGGAGAAAGAGACACAAGATCGAATCCGGGTGATGACTGGCAATGAAGCCTGTGCCGAAGGGGCATTGGCTGCTGGGTTAAAATTTTTTGCTGGTTATCCCATTACACCTTCGTCTGAGATTGCGGAGGTATTATCTTACGAGTTACCCAAAAGAGGGGGAAAGTTTATCCAGATGGAGGATGAAATTGCCTCGATGGGCGCGGTGATTGGAGCGTCGCTGGCTGGGGCCAAAGCGATGACCGCTACCAGTGGGCCAGGTTTTTCTTTGAAGCAGGAGAACCTTGGTTATGCTTCTATGGCCGAAGTGCCTTGCGTGGTGGTCAACGTGATGCGCGGCGGTCCCAGCACCGGGTTGCCAACGCTGCCAGCGCAAGGGGATGTGATGCAGTCCCGTTGGGGCACGCACGGCGATCATCCCATCATCGTTCTAGTGCCGAATACGGTTCGTGAGGTATTTGACCTTACGGTTCGCGCCTTCAATCTGGCTGAAAGATATCGCGTGCCAGTGATCTTATTATTCGATGAGATCATCGGGCATGTGAGCGAAAAGGTCGTTCTGCCGCGCGAAGATGAGATCGAGGTGTGGAATCGCGTAAAGCCCAACGTCCCACCCGATCAATATCTCCCTTACCAGGAGACGGAGAACGATATTCCGCCGTTCGTCAGTTTTGGTGAGGGATATCGGTTTCATGTCACTGGATTGGTCCACGATCAAACTGGATTTCCGACTAATAATCCCACACAAATTGATCGAATGTTGCGCCGACTCAATCGCAAGATCGAGCGGTATCGAGACGAGATTATTGAGGTGGAGGAGGATAAGGAGGATGGGGCTCGGATCGGGATTTTCGCCTATGGATCGAGCTCGCGCTCAGCGCGCCGGGCAATGATCTGGGCTAGAGAGCGGGGGATCAAAATTCATTACCTGCGGCCGAAAGTGATCTGGCCATTCCCCGATAAAGAGGTCAAGGCCATGGGCGAAAAGCTGGATTATATTATCGTCCCAGAGCTGAACCTGGGACAGATCGCCCATGAGGTTGAATGGGCAACTCGATGCGGCTGCGAGGTGATCAAAATCAATCGCATTGATGGCGAACCGATCAATCCGCAGCAGATTCTTGATGTGATATTGGAGTTGAATGCTAAGTAAATTGGCACAGAAGATAATCAAGGAAAAGGGATATGTTCGATTACGACAAGTATCTTCGACTGAATAAACTACCATTAATTTGGTGCGCGGGCTGTGGAGATGGCATTGTGCTGAAGGCCATGCTTCGAGCCATTGATCGAATTGGGCTGTCGAAGGACGAAATCTGTATGGTCTCGGGCATCGGATGCTCCAGTCGTCTGACTGGCTACGTGGACTTCAATACGTTGCACACCACTCATGGCCGCGCCATTGCTTTTGCGACTGGTGTCAAAATGGTAAAGCCAGAGATGACTGTGATCGTGGTGACTGGCGATGGAGACGCGACGGCCATTGGAGGCAATCATTATATTCATGCGGCAAGAAGGAATATTGATCTCACTGTGATTCTGTTCAATAATCATATTTACGGCATGACTGGTGGGCAGGTATCGCCCACGACGCCGTTCAGCTACAAAGCCAGCACTGCGCCGTTCGGCAGCGTGGAAAATACCTTCAATATTAGCGGATTGGCCGAAGCGGCTGGTGCCAGCTTCGTGGCCAGAGGTACGGTTTATGATGCCATTAAGCTGGATCGCTTGATCGAAAAGGCGATCCGGAAAAAGGGCTTCTCCGTGGTTGAGGTAATGACCCCCTGTCCCACGGCGTTCGGCCGAAGAAATCGGCTGGGAAGCGGTGCAGAAATGATCAAGCAACTCAAAGAGGCGAGCGTTCCGATCGAAAAAGCTGTTAACATGACTCCTGAGCAATTGAACGGCAAGATCATCACTGGAATTTTGGTCGATCGCGATTTGCCCGAATACACTGCTAACTACCAAAAGCTGATTGAGCAACTTCAGGGAAAAGCAACTTAGCGCAATAGCTGCTTTTGTGGAAGTGAGACGAAAATGAGGAAGAACGAGAAGATAGTCGGCGGCAGTGCCGAACGGCTGGTAGTTATTAGAAAGTAGCATCCAAGAATGTGCGGAGATAGTTACATGAGTTACCGGTATGAAATTCGCTTGAGTGGAGAAGGCGGTCAGGGACTGGTGCTTGCAGGCAAGATCTTGGCCGAGGCGGCCGCGATCTATGATGGAAAAAATGCGACTCAGAGTCAATCCTATGGTCCAGAAGCGCGAGGTGGCGCCAGTCGCTCTGAAGTGATTATCTCGGACGAGGATATCGATTATCCCAAGGCAATCAATATCGATCTGCTTTTGGCATTGACCCAAGAATCCTGTAATAAATATGCCAAAGACTTAAAACCTGGTGGCATCTTGTTAGTGGATTCCGATGCGGTGACCGAATGCCCATCTGGAAAATTTAAAATTTATCGTGTGCCTATTATCGAATCGGCTCGAAATAAAATTGGCCGCGTGGTAGTGGCCAATATTGTGGCGTTGGGAATCATCGTGGAACTCACGAAAATCGTTTCGATGGAGGGAATAGAATCGGCGATTCTGGCGCGTGTTCCCAAAGGGACCGAAAAAATCAATATGCAGGCGTTCCAATTGGGAGTCGAGCTGGCCAAGGGACTGGTGGCATAGCGTCGCTGTAATTCCGAGGGCACGATCGCAGATCGACCGTTATGAACCACGGCAAACCAGGAAGCATCGCCTTCGTGGAACTGCTGGCACTGTTGACGTCAACAAGTTATTGTTCGGCCAGGAGGCTTTGATGCCAGTGGTCGATTTGAATGGTTTGATCTCTGAAAGGTGACGATTGTGCCGATGCTTTTGCATTAGGAATTCAATTCATTCGTTGAAGCGACAAGATAACTAGCGCAGAGATGCCCGGCATTCCGCATCAGGTGAAATCTGTGGATCGTTATTTCAATCGATTGAAAGAACGTGTCAGCCAATTGGGCAATCACCATCAAAAATACATCAGGACAATCGAGCGCTACCTCGATCCGATGGTGAAAAGCCTGGAGGACGCTGGCAAAATTGAGGACGTCCATATCTGGCGTGGTTCAAGCCGAATCAGCCAGGAGATGGACATTGTCGTAGCGGTCGCTGAACATTTACCCGATCAGTTGACCTACTTGGCATGCTACTATTCGCTTCAAATATTGTTCCTCAATCTGCGATCTATCGATGTGCTGAAGCTAAATTTGACCTCAGCAGAAGATCGGTATTCAATTTATAAGAATTTTATGCTTCAGACCGGGGCTGCCTTCCGGACTCTCACTGGCAATTATATGCAAAAATTGTTCGATCTGTTTTTCGGATCACAACCCGCTCCTGAGTTCGTCATGTTGGGCGTTGGAAGCTTGGCCCATCAGGATGATATCGATGTTGGGGTCATTGATGATGGTTCGCCAGCTCGGGTGCAACTCAACGCGGTGATCGGCAAGATCCGAAACGAGATGTTCAAGTGGGCCACAGAACTACACTTTTACTTGTCTGAGCACGTCGGGAGCCAGTTCTACAGCGCTTCGATTCAAGAATATCAGGACCTGCTGGATCGGCAGATTCAAGATTTTGTGATCATCAGTGAGATGTTGAATGCGGTTCCCATTCTCGGCAGCCAAAGGTTATTCGATCAGTTCGAACAGCAAATCACCAGCCGCTATCATTATCACAGTTTTCGGGATAACAAATTTCATGAGGGTTATCTGAGAGGTGTGCTGGGAGAAATCCGTTCGTTGCTGCTTCAGCCGATCAATGCAGAACGGCTTAACCCAAAAGACGATGCGCTGCGAATGGTGTCGATCAGCATCTTGGCAGCAAAAACCATTTTTCGCATCTATCGGGGGAATCGCTGGGATGTGGTCAGTGTCCTCACTCGTAAGGATAGCGACCGCAAGGCTCTCTACCTCGAACTGGAAAGGGTCCTTACATTTTTAGAGATATTCCGGCATCTGTATCAATTGTTCATCGGCCTTGAAGAAGATATTTATTTGGATGATCCAGCCACCCGCGAACAGCTTCAAGTCATTGCCAAGGCGATGGGATATGAAGACGTGGGAGCGATCAGTGCCTGGGATCATCTGTTGATCCATTACCATGAACATGTTGCGATCGCCAAAAAGATCTGCTCGCGACTGATCCAGGATGTTACCGATCATTTGAAATCGGTGAGCATCTTCTCCCCCAAATTGAAAGCCGCCTGGTATCCTGACCCATATCGGAGCTATCCAGGCAATCTGGCGATCGATTTTCTCCGTGATTCCCATTTTTTTAAAGGGGCAAAATTCTGGAACGACATTTTAGAGGCGTTGCAAGCTGAGGATAGCCATGTGCTGGAAAATTTTATAAAGGATTTTCGTCAGTTGCCCGAGCGGTATCAAAGAATATTGATTGATAAGTACGGCCAGGCTGCTCGAAATGCCGTATATACCATGATGTCATTCTTGATCATTTTATGGAACAAGAGAAAAAGTCTCGGCACTGAACAGCTCTGTTTTCAGCTCAATGAAGCGTTCCTCAATAATTTGCGGCAATGTGACGACCGATTGCTGCGATTGGTCAAAGTGTTCCATCAATATCCTGATCTGATCAACAACTACTTAAGTACGCTGCCAACAAACCAACAAGAAAAATTTTGCGCGTTGCTGGACCAATCACTTTGGGAGACAGAGCAACAAAGACTGAAGCATTTGCTAGTAAAATTATGTGAGATTCATTGCAACACCAGCCATTATTTTAAACGTTTTTTCATCCGAGTGGTATCGAAATATCCAATTTATATCCAGTACCTTCAGAACCCAGATCAGTTAGGGCAAATTGCCAAAGGGATCATTGGTCGTATCGATAGTCTGGGCAGTTTTGAAGAGCAAAAGCAATGGTTGGGCGATTATCATGATCTGGAATTCATGCGGGTCGGATTGGCAGCTCTGCAAGGTGAACCGATCGAGAAAATCGATGCCGAGTTCACTGAATTCTCCGATTCTTATTTGCAGGTGCTATTCGATATTTGTAAGCAAGCGGTTAACGAACGAATTGGCCAATATTTTCCCACACGAGACCTGATCGCCATCTATACGGCTGGTGGCTATGCGCGCGAACAAGCCTTTGATGATGATTATGACCTCATCATCTTATTGAATGAAAAGGATGATGAGATTCGCGAATACTGTAGTCGTATCGTCACCATGATGAACACCGAAATCGTGAAACGTGGCATTATGCCCCATTACCGTTTCGCCGACCACTTCGGGGATTATATTACGCTGATCGATGATCTGGATGAATTTCTGGCTAAAGAACATGATGAATCGTTTATCGACAAATCCCAATTGCTCGGCGCTCGGATGATCGTGGGAAGCAGCAAATTCCAACATCAGTTCGAACAGCGGATCATCGAGCGACACATCTATCAAAAATATGAACAGTACAAAATCCAGATGGTCCAGGAGATGACCTCCAGGCAGCGAGATAAAAAAATTACTGAATGGCATAACCTGAACGTCAAAGAGGCTGTCGGAGGGCTCCGGGATATTGAGATGCTGCTGCTGATCTACAAAGCACGTTATCGACTGACACAACCGGTGAATCGAAAACTGATGGAAACGATTTGCCAGATCGATTCCCGACATAAAGAAGATCTGTGCCAGCTAAATAAGCATTTCAATTTTCTCAAACAATTGAGAGATCTGTACCGATTAACAGTCTTCGCAGGAAACGATCTGAAGATCGAGTATCTGGAGCCGGCTGCAAAAATTATGGGGTATCATGATTCCCCCATGGAGAAAGCGGTCGATCGTCTGGTTTGGGATTATTATCTCACCACCGAACGGACGCATGAAATCATCGAGCGCCTGCTCGATGACCTGGAGCGATGAAGACATATTTTGATCGTGAGGTAGCTTCTAGTCATCATTTGAATCGCAGGCAAGTTTCCAAATAGCTGTGCGAAAAAGTTTAAGCAACTTGCATCGATACTTGAGTCAATTCCCTTGATCTATGAGCGAGCGATTACACAGTTTAAAAGCAAGATGTTTTTATATATCCAGATCTATTGGCTCAGCTTGATCATAAAATCTCTTTATGAAGCGATCTCTTGGTATGACAAGTTTGGCCAAAAGTTAGACAACGCATTTTTGAATCTGCTGATGGGACAAAGCAAAGGTCTTGAACTGGAATTGGCATTGCCCTAAAAATGAAATTCATTATCAGGAGTAATACAAAAGTTTATGAGAGATGTTCAGAACGATTTTGATTATCGGAATATCGAGATCAACAAGGTCGGAGTGAAAAATTTAAAGTACCCGATTGTATTGCTCGATAAGGCAAATGATAGGCAGCATACCGTGGCGACGATCAACATGTATGTGAATTTGCCACATCAATTTCGCGGAACGCACATGAGTCGCTTTATCGAGATTTTGAACAAATACCGGCGGGAAATCGACATTCACAATATGGGCGCTATTATGAAGGAGATGAAGGAGCGTCTTCATGCTGAATCAGCCCATTTGGAGATCGCTTTCCCCTATTTTATCGAAAAAAGCGCTCCAGTCTCAGGCGCGAAATCGCTGATGGGATATCAATGTCAATTGATCGGCGAGTTGAACCATCGTATCAAACTATCATTGGGAATTGAGATCCCAATTCAAACCGTTTGCCCTTGCTCAAAAGAGATCTCTGAGCGAGGAGCCCATAACCAGCGAGGCGTTATTCGTGTTCTGCTGCAATTTAAGGGCTTTCTCTGGATCGAAGATGTGATAGAAATGTTAGAGAACTGCGCGTCGGGAACAGTTTATTCGCTGCTCAAACGGGAGGATGAAAAATTCATCACTGAGAGATCATACGATAACCCGGCATTTGTTGAGGATGTTGTGCGCAACGTCGCGCTGAAACTGGAACAAGTCGACAACATCAGCAGTTACCAGGTCGAAGTCGAGACCTGCGAAAGTATCCATAATCATGATGCATACGCGTGTATTATCAAAGAATAATGGCAGCATCCTGAGATGATTTATTATTCCGTGGTGCCAGGTGAAGCTATTCGTCGCTGCATCCGCGAAACTTGATGAATTGAGATATTGTTAGAAGAAAAGTCATTGAAATGAATGCAATGATTTGGTCATTGAATCAGAATGAACTAAAATTAATTTGAAGGAGTGCAGAATGGTACAAAGAACATTGGCGATCTTGAAACCGGATTGTGTCCGAAAGAATTTAATTGGAAAGGTGATCAAACGGATTGAGGCTGAGGGATTTAAAATTATCGCCATGAAGATGGTGAAATTGAATTCCAGGACCGCAGGAGAGTTTTATGCTGTCCATAAGGAGCGACCATTTTATTATGATCTGGTGACGTTCATGTCCTCGGGTAATTGTGTACCAATGGTATTGGAAAAGGAAAATGCCATTGAGGATTTTCGCAAGCTGATTGGGGCGACAGACCCTGCCAAAGCTGAGGAAGGGACCATCCGCAAAATGTACGCGGATAGCAAGGAGCAAAACATCGTTCATGGCTCGGATGGGCCGGAGACCGCCGCTTACGAGATCAGCTTTTTCTTTTCGAACCGGGAGCTTGTTGAAAATAGTTAAGGCGCTCATATTTTTTGCCAATCGATTGTTCCTCTTGTTGCTGATCCTCTTTTGTATGGCAAAATTTGGCCAGTCGAAAATAATTGCATCAAGGGTTTGCAACACAGAAAAATGGAATAAATATGAAGGGGCGTGGAGCGATGATGAAAAAAATCAAATCAACTCGAATGACGATACTGGTCTTGAATTGCGGCAGTTCATCTGTCAAATATCAAGTAATTAACGGCAGTACACGACAATGGTTGGTCAAAGGGAGCATTTCCCGGATCGGTGAAGAGAATTCGGAGATCTGGCAACAACGCAATACTGGCGGGCAGGTGAAATTTTACAAAGTGATCAAGAATCATGAGCAAGCGATTGCCCAGATTTTAGAAGGGCTGTTAAACAAAGCGACCGGGGTGATCCATGATGTTTCGGAGCTATTTGCGGTGGGACATCGCGTGGTCCATGGAGGCGAATATTTTTCGCAGCCAACGCTCATCACCGATGAGGTGATCCAAAGGATTGAGGAGTGCAGCCAGTTGGCTCCGCTCCATAATCCGCCGCAACTGGAAGGCATTCTGGCCTGTCGGAAGCTATTGCCAGCCATCCCCCAGGTAGCGGTATTCGACACGGCTTTTCACCAAACGATGCCGAAAACCGCTTATCTCTACGGCATCCCATACAAATATTATGAGCGCTATAAGATTCGGCGCTACGGTTTTCACGGCACCTCGCATTATTATGTGGCTCATCGCGCCGCAAAATTGCTAGGCAGGCCGATCGCGGATCTGAAGATCATCACCTGCCATTTGGGCAATGGATGCAGTATGGCAGCGGTCAAAGCCGGTAAATGCATCGATACCTCGATGGGTTTCACTCCATTAGAGGGGCTATTGATGGGCACCCGGGCTGGTGATATGGACCCCTCCGTGGCCTTTTTTCTCATGCGCAAGGAAAATCTATCTCTGGATCAGATCGATAACCTGTTGAACAAAGAAAGCGGTTTGAAGGGCTTGTCGGAAAATTCGAATAACATGATGAAAATCCTGGAGGGGATCGAACAGGGAGACCAAAAGAGCCAGGTGGCGTTTGAGATCTTTTGTTATCGGATCAAAAAATATATCGGCGCCTATGCCGCTGCGATGGGCGGGCTGGATGTACTCGTTTTTACGGCCGGCATCGGTGAAAATTCAGCGCTGGTCCGATCGAAATCCTGCGAAGGGCTTAGCTTTCTTGGGATCGAGCTCGATCCGTACGAGAATACCCATGCTAAAGCTGAGGAAAAGCGCATCAGCAAAAAGGACGCTAAGGTATCAACCTGGGTGATCCCTACCAATGAGGAATTGGTGATTGCCGAGGAGACGTTGAATGTGGTTTATTCGGCTAAGTAGTGCCTGAACGAAATCTCACCACTCTGTCATTTCGACTGCGGGGAGAGATTTGCAAATAAAAAAATCTCAGGGCAACCAGATTCTTCACCTCGCTCGAAATGACATTCCTGCTAAAATTTAATAGCTTTCGTTCAAGCACTAACTTGCCGATGATTTCCTTCCCACTCAAGACTGTGGCGCTTGATAGTATGCTCTGAGCGAGAAAGCTCGTCCGCAATTGGCCATGATTTTTTGGTCGAGGGATCATAAAAAAGCCCCGCGGCACGAACCCTCGCTGGAGCAACGCGCCAAATCAGCTCGATGGTAAGCAATAATCAAGCGGGGCCAACTTGGACAAATTATCCTTGTGAACTATTAGAACGAGAAACTATGAGCCAGATCAATGTCATCAGCCGCAAATGTCGACGCTGCTATAGCTGTATTCAGATCTGTCCTGCGAAAGCAATCAAGCGGGAAAAGGGGAACATTAAGATCATTCATGAACGATGCATTCTTTGTGGCAGTTGTATCAAGACTTGCCCTCAGAATGCAATGTTTTATCTGAGCGGCTTATATCAAGTAAAGGAGTTCCTCGATAATAACGAGAAAATCATTGCTTGCCTGGACCCCACCTTTCCTGCGGTTTTGGATCGTGGGACACCGCGGCAATTAGTGACGGCGCTTAAAAAACTTGGCTTCACCGAGGTCTGGGAGGCGGCATTTGCAGCCGAGCTCGTCAGCCGTGAGTATCGGGAGCTGCTGGCTCAAGATGTTGGGAGGACCATTATTGCTTCTTTCTGTCCAGCCATCGCCTTTTATGTTCAGAAATATCTGCCTCAGCTTATTCCGAATCTGGCGCCCATCGTATCACCAATGATTGCGACGGGACGGATTGCTCGAAAAGTAAAGGGACCAGATTGGAAAGTGATCTATATTACAGCTTGTCTCGCCCAAATGGGGGAAATGATGGCGCCAGAAGTGGCAGGGGTGATCGATCAGGTGATCACATTTCACGAAGTGCGCCAATTGTTCGATGAGGCTGGCATCGATCGGCTGGAGCAGGAGGAAACGAACTTCGATGGACCGCGGCCCTATCTGGCGAGAATTTTTCCGGTCACTGGTGGCCTTTATCGTTGCATGGGTGAGAGTTTTGATGTGCTAATGGATGAGATCAGCGTGACGGGTGGCAGAATTCGTTCACTGCGAGCGCTGCATCAATTGGTGGCTGGGTTCATCGAGGCGAAATTCATCGATCTGGAATTTTGTGAAGGCTGTGTCGATGGCCCCTTCGCTGACATGGAGATTTCGGTGATGGGTCGGCGTCAGATCGTGGCGCGGTATACTAAGGCAGAAATGAGCCGACAAAGCCCAGCAGATGTCTTGGTCGAAATCTCCAGGTTCAAAGACATCGACCTGCATCGGAATTTTATGAAAATGGAACAGAATCTCCCCATTCCTGACGAGCGCGAAATTGAAGCGATTTTGCAAGCGATGGATAAAATGCCACCTGATCGCAATTTGGATTGCCGCGCCTGTGGTTATCCCACTTGTCGAGATAAGGCGATCGCAGTCGCTCAGGGATTGGCGGAGATCGAAATGTGTCTCCCCTATCTTTTGGAACGAACTCGAAAAATCTACAATGAGCTGAAAAAATCCCATCAGGAACTTCAAATTTCCCATCAAGAATTAGAGAAAGCCCAGGCTTCACTGATCCGCACAGAAAAATTGGCGTCGTTAGGCCAATTGGCGGCCGGGGTCGCGCATGAGATCAACAATCCGCTGGGTACAATCACCATTTTCGCCCACTTGATTTTAAAATCATTGGCCCCGGATGATCCGCGGCGACAAGATGTCCAGATGATCATCGACGAAGCCAATCGCACCAAGGAAATTGTCCAGGGATTGCTCAGCTTTGCCCGTGAGACCAAAATGCGGCCTGGGACGACCAATCTCAATCAGCTCATCGAAGAGGTCTTGGCTTTGGTGGTCAATCAGTCCTTGTTCCATAACATCTCCATTCATAAGGATCTGGCAATTAATCTCCCGGCGACTTTTGCCGATGGCACTCAGTTAAAACAGGTTTTTCTGAACATCATCCTCAACGCCGCTCAGGCAATGAACGGCGGTGGCGATCTGTTTATTCGGAGTCAATACGATGCTACCAAACAGCACATTGAAATTGCCATACGGGATACTGGCCCAGGCATCGAACCTGAGGTGCTCAATAAAATCTTCGACCCGTTCTTCACCACCAAAGAAAAGGGAACTGGACTTGGGTTAGCAATTTCCTATGGCATTGTTGAGCGGCATCACGGGAAGATCGACGTGCAGACCGAACCTGGCAAGGGGAGCACTTTTATCATCACGCTGCCAATTTTAGAAAACGAACAGAAATTGAGTGGCGAATCCCACCAGGAACCGATCGCTGCAACGCTGAGCTGAGCAATTTCACTTATTGGGTCGTTTATGTATCGATTTCATTTTGAGATCAAAAAGAAGGAGACTTGCAGTGGCTGATAAAATAAAAATTTTGTTGGTTGACAACGATGTTGACTTTGTGGATTTGAATAAAGCGGTGCTCGAAAATAGCGGCTTTGAAGTGGTTACCGCCTTCTCCGGCCGTGAGGGGATTGATAAAGTAAAGGTCGAACATCCAGATTTGATAGTGCTCGATCTGATGATGGAAAAACATGATGCTGGTTTTTCGTTTGCAAAACAGATCAAAGCTGATCCGATTTTCAAGCGAATCCCCATTTTGATGCTCACTTCAGTAGCCGAAGTGACTGGCTTCGGTTTCTCTCAGGAACTCGATGGTTATTGGATGAAGACCGACGATTACGCAGAAAAGCCGATTATGCCAGACGAACTGGTTCGCAGGGTCAGGGCATTGCTGGAGAAATCTAAGGAGAAGGAGCAGCCGCGCTAAGGCGCTTCACCGCCGCTTATCGAATCAGCCAAAGCTCCGATTCATCAGCCATTCGGACTGATTTCGGTCCAAACACGGGAGTTTGATGGGTGGTGGAAGCTATTTCGGTCACCATCATTGGCAATTCTAAGCCTTTAGGAGCATCGGAGTAATTGCGAATGGCAAACGGACAAAAAATTGGGCCCATGCGCTTAGTTTCATTCGCAATTTGATGTTCCCAAATGAAATGTAACTCTGAGTTCTTCCCAATCAACGGAGTCGAACCATGATTACTCCAACCATCGAAAAGCGAATTAAAGAATTAAGGGATCAAATCAATTATCATAATTACCGCTATTATGTTTTGGATGAGCCTGAGATCTCCGATGCGGAATATGATCGGTTGATGCGGGAACTACAGCAACTGGAGCAGCAATATCCAGAGTTAATCACCCCGGATTCGCCGACGCAGCGGGTTGGGGCAGCACCGCTGGAGGCGTTTGAGACCGTGGCTCATACGATCCCTATGTTGAGCCTGGATAACGGATTCGATGAGGCTGATATTCGGGAATTCGATAATCGCCTTCGGAAACTTTTGCCGGCAGGCGAGAAGATCGAATATGTAGCTGAATGCAAATTAGATGGGCTGGCTGTGGAGCTCATCTACGAGCGGGGTAGCTTCACGGTCGGCTCAACCCGAGGCGATGGCATGGTGGGCGAGAACGTCACGCAAAATTTGAAGACGATTCGAACCGTTCCTCTTCGGTTAATTGACCGAAAGCTGCCGATTCCTGAGCGGATTGAGGTTCGGGGTGAAGTTGTTTTTCCAGTGAGAGCGTTCGAGGCGCTCAATCGCCAAAGGGAGCAGGCTGGCGAGCCGTTATTCGCTAACCCGCGCAATGCTGCTGCTGGTTCGCTGCGCCAATTAGACCCGAAGATCACTGCATCGCGCCCGCTGGAGATCTTCTTTCATAGTTTGGGCCAGGTGATTGGCTATGAATTCGAAACGCATTGGCAATTTTTGGATGCATTGCAGGCTTGGGGCTTGCGCGTAACGCCGCAACGTCGTCTCTGCCAAAGCCTCGATGAGGTGTTTCAATTTTATCGCGAACTTGAGCAACAGCGCGAGCAAATGGCCTACGAGATCGACGGCGTGGTGATCAAATTAAATAGTTTGGCCCAGCGGGAGTTGGTTGGCATCAAATCGCGCAGCCCACGATGGGCTATCGCCTACAAATTTCCCGCTCGGCAGGAGATCACCCAGATACTGGATATCAAGGCTCAGGTGGGCAGAACTGGGACCTTGACGCCAGTGGCGATCATGCGCCCGGTGCAGATCGGCGGCGTGGAGGTGAGCCGTGCCACGCTGCACAACCAGGATGAAATCGATAGCAAGGACATCCGCATCGGGGATTGGGTAGTAGTGCAACGGGCTGGAGATGTCATCCCTGAGGTGGTGAAGGTGGTGGAATCACGACGCACCGGGGCAGAGCGAAAATACCAGATTCCAGATACTTGTCCGGTCTGCGGCGGCCATGTGGTTCGGCTCCCTGGTGAGGCTGCCCATCGCTGCCAGAACCTATCCTGCCCCGCCCAGCTCAAACAGCAAATCCGACATTTCGCCAGCCGCGATGCGATGGATATCGAGGGCTTGGGAGATAAATTGATCGACCAACTGGTGGACAAAGGGCTGGTAAAAGATACTGCCGATCTCTATTTTCTGACCAAATCTCAATGGGCTAATTTGGAGCGAATGGCCAACAAATCGGCTCAAAATATCCTCGACGCCCTGGAGCGCAGTAAAAATATCCCGCTGGACCGATTTATTTATAGCTTGGGCATCCGCTATGTCGGCGAGCACACCGCCAGCCTGTTAGCTGATCATTTTAAAACGCTGGACAATCTGAAAAACGCCAGCTACGAGGAACTGCTGGGCGTCTATGAGATCGGCACACAAACAGCGCAAAGCATCGTCCAGTTTTTCAGCGAGCCTAAAAATCTCAACACCATCGATCGTCTGCTTCAGGCTGGCATTAAGATCCAATCCCCAGTTGCTGCTAAAGGGGATCTCCTGGCAGGAAAAACGTTTGTCTTCACTGGCACCTTGCAAAGTATGACACGCGATGAGGCAGAACGATTGGTGGAATCGCTGGGCGGGCACGCTGCTTCGTCGGTCAGCAAAAAAACCGACTACGTTGTGGTGGGTACTGATCCCGGCTCAAAAGCCACTAAAGCTCGAGAGTTAGGAGTAAAGATTTTGAGTGAACAGGAATTTAAAGAAATGGTGCGATTGTAATTGCCTTATTGTTTTAATCAATTTGTATCCATCGATCCTAATTTGCACCTCGCGGATGAATACATGATTGAATAGGGGCGTAGATCCGGCTCATTCAGCCCAATCGAAATCTTTCAAACCAGGAGGATGGCGAAGCTTTGGCTCCCGTGGTTCACTATCTCGGTCAGGTGCTTTTGATCACCTTCAAAATATTTTTCGGTCTTTTTTTCCCGATCATTTTTTGTTGCATCATTTTGAACGTGCTATCTCGGGAGCAAAACCGTCGGCTCTATTATATTGGCGGCTGGAAGGCGCTGTTGGTGACTGCATGGATCGGCACACCGATCCATGAGTTCAGCCATTATTTGTTCGCCGTGCTATCGTTCCACAAAGTCCAGGATCTCAAGCTGTTTCAGCCGGACCCAGAGACTGGCTCCATGGGATATGTCGCCCATAGCTACAAGATCGACAATTTTTACCAGGCAGTCATCGGCAACACTTTCATCGCCATCGCTCCATTTTTCGGTGGCGCAGCGGCCATTTATTTAATTAGCTCGTTCGTTTTCCCTGAGTTCGCGCTATTCGCTGAGCATGTCCCACGTGTCTATTATCTCACCATCGACAATGCCTTGGAATGGAAGAGCTATCTGCTATTTGGAAAGACTGCGTTTCATTTCTTCAATTATTTGTACGACACATTTTTTTCACCCGAAATGCTGCGCGATTGGAAATTATACGTGTTTTTGTTCTTGATGCTGGGTATTGCCAATCACCTCTCTCCCTCGGCATCAGATTTTAGAAATTTCTGGTATCCAATCACTGCATTGCTCGTGACTATCGCGCTATTGAACCTTTTTATCTACCCTTTGGTCAAGGAACCTTCGACCATTATCCTCAGCGCATCAAAATACATCTTTGCATTTCTACCAATCCTGTATCTGGCAATTTTTATCAGTTCGCTCGGTCTGATGATCACCTATCTGCTATCGGCTCTGCTCTGGTTGGTGAGAAAATAACCAGCAGCAACGAAGCCTCTGCCATTCCGCGCTTCAGCGATCCCTGAAACAATTGGTGCAGTCTCTTAAATAGAAACGCCCTCACGAAACTCTCCAATCAAATCCGCTAAATGCCGAGAAAATGTCATTCCGAACGAAGTGAGGAATCTGACCAAATTACGTAACTCGCCGATCATTGCCCCTGAACGCCAAGGGTATCAACATGATCAACCCATTAATAAGCCCTGCCGCCGCTGTTGCAGATGGAAGATTGGTGACAACGCAGGCAATCAAAGGGCAAATCCATTTAGCAACAAGCACAAAAATCAGTCAAATAATTCATGAAGCGTCTGGATTGTGAAATCGATATCCTCGCGAGAAACATCGAGATGGGTGACGGCTCGCACCAGCGATGGACCGAAAGGTACCATAAGGATGCCCTTTGACTTCAGACGATTCAGTACCTCTGCTACGGATCTGCCCGAATGAGCGACGTCAAAAATCACGATGTTGGTTTCCACTTGATCAGGATCGAGGCGAAAGCCTTTAATTTGAGCCAAAGCAGTTGCCAGCATCTTCGCATGGCGATGATCCTCGGCCAGTCGCTGCACATTATGTTCAAGAGCATAAAGCGCAGCGGCTGCTAAAATTCCCACTTGACGCATTCCGCCGCCCAGCATCTTGCGAATGCGATGGGCTCGCTGGATAAATGGCTTTGAACCAGCCAAGATTGAACCAACTGGCGCGCCAAGTCCCTTGGAGAAGCAGAACATCACTGAATCGAAATACTTGGCGTAATCTTTGGGATGGAGCCCTGTGGCCACACAGGCATTGAACAATCGAGCGCCGTCCAGATGCATTTTGAGTCCATGTTGCTGTGCTAACGCGTGGATGGCTTGAATCTTATCGATTGGATAGATCGAACCACCTCCGCGATTGTGCGTGTTCTCCAAACAGATCAATCGAGTAGGTGGCACATGCACGTTCGGCTCCCGAATCTCTCTGGCGATCTGATCAGCCGTGATTATCCCGCGCTCTCCCAAGATGGTATTGATCTGTACCCCGCCGATGACCGCCGCTCCAGCAACTTCATAATTGAAAGTATGCGATTCTCGCTCCACAATCACCTCATCCCCGGGCTGGGTGTGCGCCAAAATGGCGATCGTATTGGCCATAGTACCCGACGGCGTAAACAGCGCTGCTTCTTTGCCCAAGAGTTCAGCCACCTTCGTTTGGAGAAGATTCACCGTGGGATCGTCACCAAACACATCGTCTCCCACCTCTGCCTCGGCCATGGCGCGTCGCATCTCAGGGGAAGGCCGAGTGACTGTATCGCTTCGCAAATCGACTATTTTGTTCATGCGCTTTACTCCCTCTCATTTAAATTCATTAGCCAATATTAACAATATTTCTTTTTAAAGTCAATAGCCATCTATGAAATGGACGGCCAAACTATCTCTGGTTAAAATTTCGATTGAAATTTTAAAACAAAATCTTTATATTCAGCGCAAGGGAGGTCGGTTGGAATGAGGATTGATGATGGCGCATCGCGCATCCGAGCTGAAAGGATAATTATATCAACCATGATTGACGGCATGAATTTCAATCTTTCTTTTTAAGATTGGCAAGAATTGACTTTTTACCATCGTTACATTTCACTGGCGCTTATTAATTTTTTCGTAGTCTGGGAACTGTTATGGCAAAGAGTTTTTGATTTGATCATTTAGAGCAAAGGTGGGATATGACAGATTCGATCGTAGATTATGTCATTGTTCCGGCTTTAATTTTTTCCGCCCGGATCATCGATGTTTCGATTGGAACGATTCGGGTGATCTTATTATCGCGCGGCAACCGGCTGATCGCCCCTCTAATGGGATTCTTTGAGGTGATCATCTGGTTGGCGGCGATCGGCAAAGTGATGCAAAATTTAACCAATGTCGTGTGCTACATCGCCTATGGTGCTGGATTCGCCACGGGAAACTATGTCGGCATGTTGATCGAATCGAAACTGGCGTTGGGATATCAGATCGTGCGCATCATCTCAACCAGCCCTCTGCAATTGCTTCCCAACGAACTCCGCAACGAGGGCTACGGCGTCACCGTGCTAAAAGGCCGCGGTGCTAGCGGTGTGGTCCATATTTTGTTCTCAGTTATTTCCCGAAAAAAAGTGAACGATTTTATCAAATTGGTCCTAAGCATTGAACCCAAGGCGTTCATTTCCGTCGAGGACGTTCGCTCGTCCTATTCTGGCTATTTGCCAACAACGCCCCGAGGCAACTCATTCTGGATGAGAAGAATCTTTAAGAAAAAATGAACTCGCTTTCGCACAGCCTAACCAAGAAGTTCGATCAAGCGATCGGTTTGGTCATCGAAAATTCGACAAAGAACTAAGTGATAGATCTTTGTGCAGCCAAGGTTCAATGGAAAAAAAGAATGTGCCTCGATCTTTATTTTTCGGGCAGATCATTGTTGGGATATTTATCAGTCTCTGCCTTTCGATCCACAGCTATCTGAATTTTTCATCATCTTTTCTGAACTCAGCCTTGCTACTTTAGATCAGACATGGTCGCTTTCTGATTTGCCGAAGCATGGCAACTCTTTAGCACAATTTTGATTTATTTGTTGAGGAGGTGATTTGCCTTTGCGAGGCTCCCTGTTTCATAGCTAAAGCCTCAAATTGTAGTATTGCGGAAGGATGAATCTCTGTGTCATGATCAGCAAGATTTCCCTTCCACTTTGATGACCATTTGTAAGAACACAGCGTGGCTCAAAAGATTGGAGCAAAGGGATCAATTTTTAAGAAATGACTTGACTTTTTATTAAAATGTTATATTTTCTTGGTAGCACAATTGATTTTCTAACCGAACTAAATTGAGATATGCGAGCAGAAAAGCGACCGCTGTTAATCATCTCACCGTTCAAAAGCAATCGAATTACTCCATCCATTCCCGAGTTTCCATCACCCCGCAGCAATGACCTACTGACTGGCAATATAATATGTCTGGCAACAACCGTCATTTATTCCAGATCGATTTATAAATTGGTCAAATCATGAATTCTGCCTTGAACCGCTAAAACAAGGAGATCAAATTTATGCATTACAAATTACTGTCCCCAGACGACCTTAAAGCCATGGATGCGCTAAAGGCATACCATGGCGGTGCAGAAGAGATTATGCGAACGATGCATCATATGCGCGATTTTTCGGTTCGAAAAAGGATTCTTGCGGAGAAAGGTTTTGGAACGATGATCGAGCGAGCCGAACAATTGGTGAAACAATTTGCTAAAGTGCAGGATTTCGAACGGTCGGCGAATATTCGATACAACGAACGATTCGGTATTGCCACTTCTCAGGTTTCTGGGTTTCAAGGCGCTAAAGCGACTTTTCGCTGTATGCAACGCATTGCCGAAAGCGCTCAAACTGATATTCCAGTCTATGTCCCAGCAGAAATGATCTCGGTGATGGCATTGACCGATGACTATGTATACAACGGGGATTTGCTTGCGACTTTGACCATGGCAGAAAACATCATGAAAGTCTCCAAGTTTTGCAACACCAATCTGATTGGTATTCCGCAGCCCGAAAAGCGTTTTCAGGAATTAGAGAAAGTTACTGGCAAAAAATTCCCCCGCATTTCAATTGATCGCGAAACTTCAAAGCTCAGATTGGTCAACCAAGGCACATTTTTCGGCAATTTCGGCGGCATTGAGGTGTCCAATGACAATCATCTGATCTATTTGGATGGGATCACCCGTTGCGCTAAGGCCACCGGCGGTAATTTCTATTTGAATCCAAGTTGGAGCACCATTATAGCGATTTGCTACTACGGCCGCGATCTGACAGACCTTCACATCAAAGTTTCCATGTTACTATCCACCCAAAATCTGATGCAGTTCCGCATGTTGCTCAATATCATGAAAGAATACTTGCGCGATGATGGGACCAGTCCAATTTATGAGGTGAATATCGGCAATGCTGTGACGCCAGAGAACTTCATTCGTTGCAGTGATGAATTAAAAGCAAGCGGGATCAAAGGGGTGAGCTTGGCAGCGCATATTTTTATCAATCCCGATCTTGGGGCGGCAGATTATAATTGGTTCGACAACGCGATTCGGGTGCTGGAGAACGGTACCAATATGACTTTCAAATATGAAAGCGACGGAACCGCTCGCGAGATGGATACCATGGAGGCCTATTTCATTTCCAAAGAGGAATTGGATCAGAAGTCAAATATCATCGGCGATGTGATGTACTACAAATGTCTGCGATGCACCAGAGATGCACGAGAGTTCATGAAACGGGGCATCCGCGTGAAATTCGGTAGCAGCTCATTATAATCAACGGATGGCCTATGGAAGAAAAATTTGCTGAGCTCTATTCAGAGCATATCAAACAGATGAAAGCCTCTGCTATCCGTGAAATTTGCAAATTGATCGCCAAACCAGAGATCATTTCTCTGGCTGGTGGATGGCCAGACCCAGCGACATTCCCCGTCGAGGAAGCACGCGAGATCCTTGCGGATATTCTCGAGAAACAGTGGCGCTATGCCTTACAATACGGGACGACTGAAGGCCTGCCCGAATTTCGGGAGTTCATCGCTCAATGGGCCAAACAGCACGAGCATATCGACATCACGGCCGATCAGATCCTGCTGACCACTGGCTCAACCCAAGGAATGGATCTGGCTGGCAAAACATTGATTAACCCCGGCGATCTGATCTGTGCAGAGTTGCCCACTTATTTCCTCGGTGCCTTCACGATCTATGGCGCCAAAGTCATCGGAATTCCAATCGATGACCATGGCATTCAAACCGATCAATTTGAACAAAAATTAAAGGAATTGTATCGAAATGGCCAGCGGATCAAATTGCTTTACATCCAACCGAATTTCCAAAATCCCACTGGAGCCACCTTAGCTTTAGATCGTCGGCATCAAGTGATCCAGTTGGCCAATGAATATAATTTCATGATTGTCGAGGATAATCCATACGGCGACATAAATTTCGAGGCCCAATCGCTGCCAGCTTTAAAAGCACTGGATCGATCGGAGCGAGTTATCTACCTCCGATCGTTTTCAAAAGTGTTTTCTCCAGGGATTCGGCTTGCCTGGGCTGCTGGGGAGGCTCAAGTCATTCGCAAGATGGCTATTGCCAAGCAATATATTGATGCCTGTAGCTGCACGCTATCCCAATATCTCATGTACGAATTCTGCAAACGGGGGTATCTGGAGCAACAGATCCAAAAAAATATTTCGTTCTATCAGGCCAAACGCGATTTCATGCTACAAGCGCTGGAACGGTACTTTCCTGAATCGGTTCAATGGAACCGACCGAAAGGGGGATTTTTCATCTTCGTTCGATTGCCAGACTACATGGATGCTGGAGAAATTCTGGAGGAAGCAGTGGCCAACAACGTCGCTTTCATCTCTGGAGCACCTTTTTACATTGATGGCAGTGGCTGCAATACGATGCGGTTATCTTATGCGCAATCGTCAAATCATGAAATCGAACAAGCGATTAAAGTGATTGGGCAAATCATCAAAAAGCGGCTCAAATCCTAAATTTGTCCCTGCTTCAATTTTCAAGCATCAACGAGTACCCTATTAAAAAATGACTGATGCTTTTTATTTACATTATTTCATTCGTTCTTCAACATTAGAAAAAGGCCATTTTGCCTGATGCTACTGGTGAATTAAAGGCGGATTGAATAAATATCAACGAAAACAACGGAGCGAACGATGAAGCACAAACTTATTTTAATCGGATTCGGAGTTGTTGGTCAGGGATTAACCGAAATTCTCATTTCTAAAAAAGATTTTCTCCAACAAAAGTTTGGTTTTGAGTATGAAATTGTCGCTGTCTCAGATTTGCTGAAAGGATCGATTGCCAATCCGCAGGGGCTTGATCCTATAATGTTGCTCGATCTGGTGAAATCTGGCAAAAAGCTGAATGAATACTCGCATGGAACAACTGGAATGGATGCGCTGACCACCATTAACCGGGTTGATGCGGATATTATGATCGAGGTTTCCTACACAGATGTGAAGACCGGCGAGCCTGCGACATCGCATTGCCGAGCGGCTTTCCAAAGAGGGATGCATGTGGTCACGACCAACAAAGGCCCAGTGGCGCTGTTCTATCATGATCTGAAAAAATTAGCCAGCTCAAAAGGCTTGATGTTCGGCATCGAGGGGACAGTGATGAGCGGCACTCCAGTGCTCAATACTGGGATGAAAAGTCTGGCTGGCTGCAACTTCACCCGTATCAGCGGCATTTTGAACGGCACGACCAACTTCATCTTGACCGAGATGGAGCAAGGCAAATCTTATGAAGCGGCTTTGAAAAAAGCCCAGGAATTGGGGTATGCTGAGGCTGATCCCACAGGCGATGTTGAGGGCTGGGATGCATTGGCCAAAGTGATTATCCTTTCCAATGTGTTGATGGGAGGCAATGTGAAATTCCAAGACGCCGAACGAGAGGGCATTACCAAAATCACGCTCGAAGATGTTCAAAAAGCCAAAGCAGAAGGAGCGCGCTGGAAGCTCATCGGCGAGACCAGCATCCAAGAAGGCAAAATCAAAGCCAAGGTTGCGCCCAAAAAACTGCCGCTTTCCGATCCCTTGGCAAGCGTGATGGGTGCTACCAATGCCATCACCTTCGAAACCGATCTCATGGGCAATGTGACGGTCATCGGCAAAGGGGCTGGGAAAATCGAGACTGGATTTTCAGTTTTAAGCGACCTATTGGATATTCATCGCACCGTGACGGGCAGGTAACAGCTTTCCATGCAAGGCGCATAGGGCATGGCGCAAGGTATGATCTTGTTGATTCGGGAAAAAAAGCTTTTGCTTCATTCAATAAGATGGAAGGTTGCCTAATTTTCATACTCCATCCATCATGCTGCCTGCAATGGAGTTCACTTCTCTTCATAAACCACTGATCAATGCTTATCTCAGAAGGAGACCAAGATATGTACGGCGCATACATGAATAAATTCATGTCAATCGATTTGACAACCCGCGAGATTACCACAGGCACGCTCGATCCTCAATTAGCAGAAAATTATGTTGGCGCAAAAGGAATGGGATTGCGATTATTGTATGATCTCGCTCCCCGGGTCGATGCGCTATCCCCGGAAAATCTGCTCATTTTCGTCACCGGGCCACTGACTGGCACCTTGGTTCAAACCTCGGCTCGATCCACCGTAGTCACCAAGTCGCCGCTCACCAACGGCTTTTTGGATACCCATGCTGGTGGCCACTTCGGGCCTGCATTAAAGCGAGCGGGGTACGATTATATTGTGATTCGTGGGAAATCGGAACAACCGGTTTATCTTTATATCACACCCAAAGGCTGCGAAATTCGCGACGCAAATCAATTGTGGGGAAAAGGCATCTTTGAGACCGAAAAAAGCTTAAAACAAAACCATCCTGGCAGTCGAGTCGCTTCGATTGGCCCAGCAGGAGAAAATCAGGTGCTCTATGCTTGTATCGGCTGCGATCTCTATCGGCAATTTGGCCGCGGCGGTGCTGGCGCGGTGATGGGGTCGAAAAATTTAAAGGCCGTCGTGGTCAATGGCAATGAAAAAATCCATTACGCCGATGAGGCTGGATTCAAGGAGCTCAACAAAATACTGACCGATGACGTGCGCGAGCATCCCAAGGCCAAGCTGAGATATGATCTCGGCACCATGATGTGGATCCGAATGGGGCAGGAGATTGGGCAATTCCTTCCTACGCGCAATTTTCAAAAGGGTCTGTTTGATCAATATGAGAAGATCACCTCAGAAACGATGAAACGGGAGTTGAACTGGAAAAGCGTCGGCTGTTTCAATTGTATTATCAAATGCTCTAAAATGGCCAAATGGGACGGCTACGAGCTGGAAGGTCCAGAGTACGAAACAACCGCCTTTTTGGGGTCCGGGTGCGAGATCAGCGATGCCAAAACCGTAGCCAAGGCCAACTTGCTCTGCGATGATCTCGGACTGGATACAATCTCAACCGGCGTCACCTGTTCCTTTGCCATGGAGTGCTACGAAAAGGGCTTGCTCAAAGAGACCGATGGCTTGAAATTGAACTTCGGCAATGGTGAAGCGCTGCTAAATCTCATTGCCAAGATCGCCCATCGAAAAGGTATTGGCGATCTATTTGCCAATGGGACGCGACTGGCATCTCAAGCCATTGGCCAGGGCTCGGAATATTTTGCCATCAATACTTATGGCATGGAAATATCCGGCGTTAATATCAAAGGTTGCATGTCCATGGGGCTGGCCATGGCCACATCGGATTTTGCCAGCCATACGCGGCTCTGGACCGCTACCGATGAGATGAACGGCAATCTCACCATCGAAGGCCTGCCGGAATATGTGTATAAAGGCCAGGACGAGATCAATATTCGCAACTCGCTGGTGGTATGCGATTTTCTGATGTTCGGCCTAGATCGCCTGGCACCAATTCTATCGAAAGCGACTGGGATGGAATTCACGCCTGAAAAATTAATGATGATTGGTGAACGCATTCATAATTTAGCTCGACTTTATAATTTGAACAATGGCCGAACGGGCAAAGACGATACTCTCCCGCCACGGTTCTTCGAGGAGGAAATGACCGCTGGTCTGTTGAAAGGCAAGAAAATGACACGGGAATTCTTTCACGACCTGCTGCAAAAATATTATCGGCTCCGAGGCTGGGATGAGAATGGCATCCCCACCTCAGCAAAATTACAACAGTTGGGTCTGCCTCGCTGACGAATCAGTGCGATATTGCTTCAACTCCCCGAGCTGCGCTAACGCCCCCAGGTCATAGCTGGGGGCTAACTTTTCTTCAAAATCACGACTCGATTGGCACCATAGTCTGCCACAAACACATCGCCCTGCTGGTCCACCGCCACATCGATCGGCAGGCTTCCGGCCGCATGATCCAGCTCGATCTGATCCAGAAATTTACCATCTCGATTGAATACCTCTAACGTCCGACAATAAAACGTAGCCAAGTAAATACGATCCTCTCGGTCGATAGCGATTCCAGGATTGTTCACCATGGAACCAAAGTCATTGGTTCTCCCCTTTGAATAATATTTTATGAGACTATTTTCCATCAAACTGATCCGCGTGAGATGGCATCCCACTGTTGAGTCGGGGAAAGACGCCTGCCCTACCAGCCAGACGGACCCTTTGGAATCAATGCTCATATCAGAAACCAATCGCAAAGACGAATCTTGCTCCGTTGGCAGAGGGATTTCAAAGTGTAACCCATTATCCTTATCGATTTTCATCAGTTGCAAGCCATTCGTCACGTAGACATAGCCTTGATAACAAGCGATCGCCGCTGGAGGCAACTGTGCTTCAAACTGAGCAAAGTCGAATTCACCAATAAATCGGCCATCAATCTGAAATCTTAAAATGCAAAAACCTTGACATGGAACCCAAGAACCATCCATTAGTTGCGAATAGGGCTTTACCAGGACATGAAGAATGCGATCCGAATCCATTGCCATGTCGATCGGTTCATAGCGCGCATAAGCGCCACCTGGTTTATCGGTGAAATCGACAATTGTTTTTTGGTAGTTGCCCTGTCGATCAAAGCATTGAATCTTATAGCTATTATTTTGTCGAGCTGGATTGGAATTGACGACAAAAACCAAGCCTGATTGATTCTCAAATAAGATTGAAATTGGTCTTTTTTCTGTAGAGAACTCTTTGACAGATTTGAGGGAGATTGAAACCGGGTTTTTCTCGCAGCCAAGGCAAGCCAAAATCATTAAGGCGATCCCCCCTAACAGCAAGCTACCCTTTTTCATTGTAACCTCCATTTTTTTAGATTTAATTTGAAAGTTTGACATAAAGCGGATCAGCAAAGCCTGAATTCAAGTATTCTTGTGGCAGCCTTTCGCCAAGCAACAATAAAGCTAATGCAGCATCATGTCGCTCCAATTCAGAACTGGTCAGTACCAAATCTCCAGCGGCACACCGATACAAAAGATCAAGTCCATCTTTTTTCTTGCGATAAGCTAGCGCTCTTGCTGCATTGAACCGGAGAAATTGGTCATTCGCGTTTTTCAAAACATCGAACAAGAGTTGCTCTGCCTCGTCCAGTTGGCTTGCTGCCAGCAATAATATGCCCGACCGACTAAAGTCAAGATTATCGAGTTCACTTTTCAACTTTTGGATGAACTCATGTTCTGTGTACCAAGTAACCAGATCTTTTCCAGTCCGTTTGTAATAATTCAGTTCCTCCCACTTCCATGATTTGCTAACATCCAGCAAGTAGATTCTTTTCAACAATTCGATTTTAATATCCTCACTGAAGTAATCGCTCCTGGATGGCTCGGTGGCTTGCGAACAAAACAAAAATAGCGATGTAATAATCGCTAAGAAGATAAGTTGGTAAGTCTTCATAGCGGCCCCTCCATTTTTTGATCCAAGGTTCATTATCGCTTAAGAAAAAGAGATAAAGTTGATGGGCTGAGTTGATCGAGGACTTGGTCAATTCATCGATGCTATTGGGGCAAACCGAATGAAACATCTCACTGAAGGGCTCACTTGTCGCAATGTGAAGAACTGATCTCAGACACCGACTTCAATCGAAAGATGAAATGACCTCTCATTTCGTCCTCATTAACGGTGTTTATTTGATTAACGATTGACAAATGAGTGAGGTTCCCAGCTCTACTTTTCGATTCTGCTCAGGCCTAGGTTCCGAATATGTTGTGATCGAACGGAGATAAATAATGCGAAGATGAATAGTCCTTAATGCTTTGGAAGCTTTGCAATCGATCGCTGACGCCTGCTTCAAAAGTAAACCAAAATTAGAGATTGAAAATAATAACAAAAAGTATCCGCTCAAACCAACCAGAAAGACACGAAAACTTCCCGAAAAATTTTAATTCTGCCTCTTTCACGGTGTTTTGTAATCAAAGGATGCTCATTTTTTCATTGGTGATCATTTTGGGGAGTTTATATTGTATATGATCTTCCACAATAGATGCAGTTTGAAATGGCACCGGGATCCCCACCGATGGTAGGTGTTCTTGCCACATGAGAAAATTTGGAAATGCCTGCATTTGCAAGCATGACACACCTATTTAGTACGTTTGTCCCCTCCATGACATTATTAATACAAAATAAAAATCTCTACCCTTCGATTCATCATCCTTCCCTCGGGCAAATCGTTATCGATCAGCGGCTTGTTCATGCCAAAACCCTGGTAGGTCATTCGGGTTTTGGAGATGCCCTGATCCATGAAATAGCGGGCCACCGTTTCGGCGCGTCGAAGCGAGAGCCGCATGTTGTAATCTGGATCACCGATCACGTCGGTGTGCCCCTGAATGAGCAAAGTAGCAACTGAATTGCTGCGCAATTTCCCAGCGTTTAATTCTAACTCATCTCGCAATGACTTTTGCGACAGGTCCATATCGGCTCGGTCATATTTGAACAGGATTAATCGCGTCTTCTCGATGTTCTTTTGGATGTATTCCCGAGCGACCTCACTGATTCGTTCCACCCGAATCTCTTTTGGACTGGTTGCAAATTCCTGCCCGAATTGATCCCAAAGTCGCAGTTGGTATCGGTAGCTTTTCCCAATGGATACGCTTTGCCCAAGGTCGTTCTTCCAGTCCCAGACGATCTGGTCGTGCACTGGGTTTTTGCCAGCGAAGACTTTGAAGGTATCCTGTGGTTCGGTCAAAATGACCAGCTCCCACCTTTTTAACCCTGATTCTGCAACTAAATTCTGAATATAAAATTCACATTGATCATGGGAAGAGGCGATTTCGCTGGTTTCGGTGACAATGGGATCGAGAATGGGCTGGGAGTTAGGGGGGCATGTGATTTCGACCCGCTGATTTTCTTCGCGGCCGCGGGGATCGAGATTGCTGGCTGGGTCTGGGGGTAAACCATAAGCCTCAATTTTGATCTGTCGCGGGTTCACCCCGCAATTTTTGACCAGGTAATCCCGGACCGCTTCGGCGCGTCGCCTCGATAGCTCAAGATCGCCTTTTTCGATCCCCCAATCGGAATTATACCCGCGAACGATGATCTCCATTTCAGGATGATCCCACAGCCTTTTGGCAATCACATTGAGCGTGTTACGATATTTGGTCAAGATATCCAGCAGCCTTTCAGGAGAAAAGACAAATTTGGTCATTCGATGCTGCTCTGGATTTAAAATTTCATATCGTTTTGGACTGAGCACAGCACTGCCCTCATCAAAAAAGATATAGGGCAAGAGCGGATCACGACTGAAGATGCGGGTGGTCTCACGGATGATTAATTTATCCACGGAAGCAAGGACATCCGCTCCCAAGGCCGGCCGCTTTTTCACCGTGAGATGGATCGGGAGTTGCTTCTGTTTTTCGCGGCTCTGAGCAATCAGTTGGATCGGGTAATCGCCAGGCGGGCATTGGTAGGACGGAGTAATCGTAAGCATCAGACCTTGGTCATCATTGTGGTGCAGCGGGACTATGCTATATTCAAGATAGGAAGGCATTTCACCAATTTTGACGCGAACTGGATCATTGAAATTGCCGATCCGCTTGACGCCGATACGATAACGCGCCTGTTCGCCGGGATAGATTGACTGGCTGGTAGCCTCGGCGACGAGCTCGAAATCATATCTCGGCCGCGACAGGACATAGGACAATAGCAATAAATGGGAAGCACCAGAGACCTGGCTCAGCTCAGAGAGAGGGTAGCGATACTCATAGTCGAAACGCAACCAGTGCTGCTGGATCGGAATCATGAAGGCCGCACCGGCCCCGAGCTCATAGCGATAGAAATTTGCCCGCATCATGGCACGTTGCTCTGCGAACCACCGCTCCATTCCAATCTGAAAATCGATCTGATCCTCCTCGTAACAAAAGCTGAGTGTCGGGTTCGCGATGCGAGTCTTTAAAAGTAGCCCGCTGTGAAACTGGATCGGCAAGCGGACAATATCGTCTGCCAGCGAGATATCAGGACGATTGATATGCTTAACCCCCAATCCAACGAAAAAAGGATCCAAAGGATTTATCAGCAAGCTGACGCCGAAATCGAGCACGCTCTTCGAGGCCCCCTGCGCAAACACAGGATCATTCAGGTCCCTGAGCTTGAAGTTCTCTTCAGCATAAGAGACAGCCAGCAACCCAATGTCCAATCCCAAGCAAAGCCTGTCATCTAATATCGAACGACCATATCCCAGAGCGAGGTTGCTCGTCCGATAAATACCAGAGCTGAAGTAATGCCCAGTCAAGCCCAGACTGCCAAATGGGCGCCACGGATATATGATGCCCGCAAAACCATTTTTTAGCCCAGCTCCCTCCAAGCCAAAATGGTATAGCTCGTAGCCAGCCACAAATTGCGGATCCTGTTGAAGCGCCATCGCTGCCGGGGATAAAAATAGAGTCCGTGGATCATTGGAATTGCCCACATTGCCGCGGACACCCTGAGCAATTCCGACGATTGGAACTAATAGCAAAATACATAACGCGGCTAATCTTTTCATCTTCCAAAACCTTCCAGCATTTTTTTGGCGATTTGGCAATTGGGGAATCGTTGGGTCAATCAGATTAGAAATGCGTCCAATTTATTGGTAAAATGCCATACATTGAAAAATTGCACATCGAGCCCAATTGTCCAACGAACCAGTCACCCAATAAGTCCAATCATCTCGCAATACTAATGATCCCTTTGGCGATCACTTTGCTTCCTTGTTTGACGATATAGATATAAGCGCCCGGCTTTACCACCTTGCCCCGATCATCCAGACCTGCCCAGATGAAGGAATTTTTGAGATCGATGATCTTTCTTCCGCTGATATCGAAAATAGAAATCAAGATATCGCCTGAGATGGCATCTGGGATTTGAAATTCGGTGTAATCATTGAAGCCATCGTTATTCGGCGTGAATGGGTTCGGCAGCACCGAAAACTGTTGAATGGTTCCCTGGCGCGGCAACACATTGACCACCACTGTCTCCTGATGGGTAATCCCACCCCCTGTGGCAGTGACAGTCGGATAGTATAGACCTTGCGGAAAATTGCGTGGCACCCAGAACTCAAGGCTGATGGAAAACGGGATACTGAATGGACGGGACGTATATCTGGCTTCCATCCCCTCTGGGACATTGGACACAGAGACCGTAATCTGAGCGTCAAAGCCACCGACTGGAATAAATGAGATGAAAAATTGGATGTGCTCACCCACCACCACTGCCTGACTATCCGGCTCGATGATCATAATGAAATCCATTCGTTGTAGCACGCGAATAGCAATTCTTGTCTGATGGGTGATCCCGCCTCCAGTGGCAGTAATGACTGGATAATAGACTCCCGGTTCGATATCGGTCGCGGTGGAAAATGCGATAGCAAATGAAGTTGGAATTGCAAACGGCTCAGAAGGATATTGCGCTCTCATACCAAGCGGCAGATCAGTTATCTGCAGGCTTATAGCCGCCGAGAAATCTCCGATCGGCTCAAATGATAGTTGAAAGGTCGCAGTTTCGCCCTGATAGATACTCTGACTATCTGGAACTACGGACATCGAAAAATCGGCTGGGACCACTTTTTGGAGAACGACGATGGTCACCGTATCCTGATGAGTTATCCCGCCATCGCTTGCTCCGATCACTGGCTGATAGCTCCCAGGTACAATCTCGGGCGTTGTGGAAAATGTCACATTCAAAATTGCCGGGATCGAAAATGGCTCTTTTGGATAATCTGCAAACATGCCATCTGGAATATTCGAAATGGTCAGAATCACCGCATCTGTCCACTGGCCAATAGGCGCTAATGAAACCTCGAACACAGCCGATTCCCCCTGGTAGATCGTTTGGCTATCTGGCACGACCGAAATTGAAAAATCGGGCTGGACGATTTTTTCATTCACGATGATCGTGACCGTATCCAGATGGGTAATGCCTCCCCCTGCTGCTGCAATAATTGGTGAATAGGGTCCTGGCAAGATCTCTGAATCGGTAGCGAATGTTAACTTAACTTGATTGGGAATGGTGAACGGCTCTACAGGCAAGCTGACAGACATCCCACTGGGCAGATTCGAGACAGAAACGCTAATATATGAATCGAAGTCCCCGATCGGCTGGAAGCTGAGCGTTACATCCGCGCTGCCGCCCTGATAAATATTCTGGCTATCCGGCTGGACGATCATGATAAAATCGGGCGGAATGGGCCGGGGCTGGACATTGATGAATATGGTGTCTGAATGGCTGATGCCACCTCCGAAAGCTGTGATGATTAGCGAGTAATCGCCTGGGACAAGGGCTTCCGTGGTGGCGAAAATGATCGTTTGCGTCGCTGGAATCGAAATTGGTTCGTTCGGATAAATCGCTTGAATTCCCTCAGGGACATTCAGAATCGAGAGGGTAACTGGAAAATCGAAGACTCCCACCGGGGTCAGCGACACGTCAAACTTTGCGCTATCGCCTGGGAAGACCATCTGGGTATCGGGCACGACATTCATGAGAAAATCGCGCAGCGGCTGAACGATCCGAATGCTTGTCCCAGATGCCAGCAGTGGGATAGGATAGTCGTCGGGATCACTGGCGCTGGTGGTGGGAATGCTGAACTGGATCTCGCTCTGGTCTGGGGTATTGTCATCGCTAAAAAATTGAATTGCAGCCAGGCTGCCATAACCATTGACACCGATCTGGCCTGGAGGCTGAGAAATTTTTATAGAGATTTGACCATCAGGTATGTCAAATTGATATGAGAGGATAGCTGACGACCCAAATAAATTTCCAAGGACGATACTGTCGACAGACACATACTGGGGTTCAGAATATTTGAGGATCAAATCTACTTGAAACAAGTTTTCGACTGGCTCGCCCTCATTGCCGATTTGAATCTCGACCCAGAAACTATCACCGGCAAAGACTTCGCTGTCAGACACTGTTGCAAAAATTGGAACGGCTGTATAAACTGGAGTCACGACGGTCGTATCAGTTTTGATAATTCCCCGATTACCGAGATGGTCTATGGCATAATAGCTATAGAAATAGACGCCTGGTTCGATTTGTCCAGACATCAAGTCTCTGGGCGTGGTCGGGGTTCCTAAGGTATCTTGAAACACATCCATAAAAATCTGAGCCACACCGCAGCCTAGGCTGTCCGTGGCACCAAGGACCTGAACGAGATAAGGCTGACCTTCAGCGATAGTGTCTGGCGCGCTACTGAAATAGCCAAATGGTGCTGTGCCGTCAATTTGAATAGTCGTGACTGCGCTCCCAATATTTCCAGCGCTGTCCTGAAGGCTCACCTGTATCGGGTAATTTCCATCTTTTTTGTTGGCGATGGAAAAATGAAATGCCGTTGTTTGATTGATTCCAGCTCGAATCGCAATTTGAACAAGCGTATCGGCTAAAATTGGCCCAGCCAATTCGATGGCTTTGGGATACAACTCATCATAAGAAACGATCAACGTAGCTGAATCAGTTTGCCCTGGATTGAACCAATTTTCTTGATAGCCAGGCTGAAGAAAACTCAATTTCGTGATTTTCGGCCGTGTAGTATCGGCAGTGAACTTCCAAGCATCGGAAAATGGGCCATAAATCATACCATCAAAGGCAGAAACCCGCCAAAACCACTCCCCTTCAGTGAGCGGGGATTGAATCACATAGCTTGCAACACCAGAGGCGGCGTCGACTGGCGGGCTCGGTGAAAAGCCTGTCGGGTTCTTGTTTGACTCGACCAAAAAGTCGGGAATACCCCAATTGCCATCACGATCCAATTCAATTTTAAAATGCAGCAGATCGTTATTGGGATCGCCAGGAACAAACCAGCTCAATTTCGGATTCAGTTGATTGATGAAACTATTGTTCAGAGGAGCTACAAGTACTGGAGCGAAAGGCGCCTCGTTTTTAAATAGCGGCAAAAATTTCAGGATGAACAGCCCTGTTTCATCGCAGGATAAATAAACATATTCCTGATCTACTGCAACCCCATAAGCTGTGCTACCGGCCACGTAGAATCCCACTTCTTTCGGATCAGCTGGATTCATCACGTCGATAACGCGTAAGCCACTGGCGCCGTTGGCGATGTATAGATAGCGCTGCTGGGCCACAATTTCAAAGGCCGGGCTAATTAGCTGCATTTGTCCGATACGAATGGGACGCACGGGATCGAGGATGTCGATCAACCATAAGTAATTTTGGGCTGTTCCGAGATAAGCATAGTGATCGTTCACATCAACGCTGATGGCTGTCCCATTCACAGATAGGCTGCCCATCTTGACAGGTTGAGAAGGATTATGGATATCAAAAATAACCAATCCATCATCACCAGCCGCGATAAACGCATAATGGTCTTTTATAGCGATCGCTTCGGCGCGTTTGCCAGGCAACTCTACTGATCGAATGACACTCGGTTGAAAAGGATCGCTGATATCGATAATGCGCAATCCAAACGTCGGATCAGCCACATAAGCGAGATCATTTTGAATAGCTACCCGCTTGGCGCTTAGGTTTTGATCGGCCGCTCCGATCTCTTTAGGGGTTATGGGATCCTCGAATGAAACAATGCGCAGCCCCTTATCAAAATTGGTGAGGTAAGCCAGGCGATTATTGAGAACAACATCCTCTGCTTGCCCGCTCAAATCCAATGAGCTGATTCGAGATGGGTTGGTACGATCCGCCACGTCAATCAGTCGGATACCAGCTTCGCGTTTGACCAGAAAAGCGGAATTCCCCTCAAGAGCTATCCCGCGGGAGAAACCATCGGTCTCGATAAACGATATTTCCATCGGGGCAGAGAAATTATCGACATTGATGCATCGTAGCCCGTTCGCGCCATCGGCGACCAATGCCAAGTTATTCGTCAAGGCCAGTTCATAAGGTTGGCCTGCTGTATCGTAATGTCCCACCACCGAAGGGGTCTCAGGACGGGATACGTCAATGATCCATAAGCCAGTTTCTTGGTCGGCGAGATAGGCGTAATTTCCCTTCAGCGAGATCGCAGTGGCAAATTGAAACGTCTCGAGCGCGCCACGCTCAATCGGGTTTGCATACCGATCCGAAATATCGAGCACCCGCAGGCCAGCCGAACCAGCAGCGACATAAGCGAAATTGCCGCTTATTGCGACATCCATTACCCCGTCAAAAGTCGTATACTTTCCTGCACGCGCTGGAGCATATGGATTGGTGATGTCAAATACCTGTAGTCCTCCGTGCTGATCCGCAACGTAAGCAAAATATCCATTGGCATCGGTGGCGACTTTCTTGGCCCAACCATCGCTGTCAACTGCTCCCATTTGCTTGGGCTGCCAGGGGATGGAGATATCGATGACCAACAGACCATTAGGGCCATCGGCTATCAAAAGACGCGTGCCGCTAATGACCAACCCGCTCGCAATCCCTAATGTTTCAAGATAAGATTGCTCGACCGGATTATTTGGTCGTGATATATCGATCACCCGCAAGCCCGCACCTGCATTGGCGATATATGCGTAATTGCTGGAGATCGCAATATGATAGATCGCATCAGGCAGCAGCAAGCGACTCGCTCGGCTCGGGTTGGCTGCATTCGAGATATCGGCAATTTCAAAATATGCTCCGTTCCCAAAATATGCACTTGTGCCATTAGCATTGGCTGATGCTGCCAAACAGGGGCCAAAGCCGTAACGCCCGATCAAGCTCACGTTCCATGCATATGGGATATTGTTTTGTGGGATCGGCTGGGCTGCGATTGTTGGTATCATCAATAGCGTCAGCCCTGCTCCTACCCAAAATGCGATGATTTTTCGGCTGGTGATCTTCACAGTGGCAGCTCCTTTTTAGACAATTGAAATTTGGTAGGGAAATGATCAGCCGATTTTTCTTTTTATTCAATATAGAAAATTTAATTTACTTTGTCAAGATGAAAAATTTTGCCAGACCGAACACGCTTCAGTGTCTTCATTCTCATTGGTGTTCGCTTTCGATAGGACGTCTCCTAAAATTCCAGCGTTCTTGAATAGAAAAATCACTTGACAATTATAAATATTTTTTTATTTTTATCTCAAGAGTGGGTGATTGCATTTCGTCTTAGTGATGGCTGAAGTCTGGATTATGGATTTTGGATTATCAGCGAATGAAAAAAATGGTTCTCAATGGACCATCACGCAATAAACCAAACATTCACCTAAATTAGGAGGGAGCAAATATGCGTCTCAGCGCACCGAAAAAATTCACCTGGTGGATCTCTCTGATTCTCGCTATTATCGCCATTGTCTTTCAGTGGCTCTTGCCTAATGTGCATCTTTTCACTGGTTGGCAATTCGTATTGTTGCTGGTCAGCTTTGTCCTGTTATTCCTGAGCACCTTTGTCAAAGGACTTTAGCGTTCAGGCTGAACTTGATTTGATGGAATGAACTCAAATCGCGCCTTTAGCTGAGTCAGCCGACAAATCCCTTTATACCACTTTGATTGGTTGGATTTCCAAGACCCGGCCGTTCTTGTAGCGGTGCGGGTCTTTTTTATTGATCGAACAATTGAAAGCTGATTTTTCGCTTGATTCTAAAGAGATAAATTGAGATATTAGGCATCGATTTGAATTAGATCGCATCTTTTTCAATGGTCAGATTCTTTTGAAAATTGAAAAAATGTAATCCTTGCTTCGGAATGCAGGTGTTTCTTGATTAGATGATCAAACCGGCAAAATAACCTTTCGTTGCCGTATGTATTGACAATCCCTGTTCGATCATTTTTAAATTTTAAAAATTGATGATGCGGAGACAATGAAAGGACTAATTTTCAATATTCAGCGCTTCTCCATCCATGATGGGCCTGGCATTCGGACGACGATATTTTTAAAGGGCTGTTCATTGCGCTGTTTTTGGTGTCATAATCCCGAGGGAAGGCAGGCGCAGCCTCAAATTCAATTTTTCGCCGAGCGATGCATTGCCTGCGGCCAATGTGTTTCGATCTGTCCCAATCAGGCCCATCGTTTGGACGGCAATTTTCATTTTTTCATTCGAGAAAATTGCCGGGCCTGTGGTGCCTGCGTGCAGGTTTGTTATGCCAATGCGCTGGAACTGATCGGTCGCTATTTGACAATTGATGAAGTGATGGAAGCAATTTTACGCGATCGGGTATTTTATGAAACCTCGAATGGTGGTGTTACACTATCAGGTGGAGAGCCGCTGTTGCAAGCCGATTTTGTCCAAGCTCTGCTTCTGCATTGCAAGAGAGAGGCTTTGCACACTGCCATCGAAACATCTGGGAATTATCCGTGGTCCACATTGGAAGAGCTACTCCCAGCGATTGATTTGATTCTGATGGATTTGAAATTGATCGATCCAGTCAAGCACAAAGCTGCCTGCGGCGATTCTAACGAGCGAATTCTGGCCAATGCAAAGAGATTGGCCCTCACCGACAAACCGATCATCTTTCGCACTCCAGTCGTGCCAACAGTAAACGACTCGTTTGAAGAGATCGGAGCAATTGCCAAATTTGTCCGCAGTTTGGTTGAATTGCGGTCAAAGCATCTTAATGGGAAAGGAAAAGGGGCAGAGATTAAATTAGAACTCTTGCCATTTCATCGGTTGGCTGGTGACAAATATCGCAGCCTTGGCATGGAGTATAAAGCTAAAAATTTAGAGCCACCCTCGAAACAACGGCTCAGGGAATTAGTTACCATAGCCGAAATTCATGGAGTTGAAGTGATCCAATGATTGGGAAACTGGGGGAGCAGGTATCTGGGAGGTCAGCTATCCTCTTGACTACGAATCTGAAAATTTTATAAAGCGAATTGATTAGAGGGTTGACCAGTCTCATTTGGGAGGGAATCAAGGAGCGTGTCCACAATTTTGATGGAAGTGGTGCCCTATTGAGATATCGATTGAAATTAATAAGGGCCTGAACAAAAACCATCAAATTTGAATTAAAAATTTCATTCCGAAAAAAGTGAGGTATCTGGTTCCATGTCGATTGTTGGACTTGCAGATTTCTCCCATCCAACTGGCTACTAGCGTAACCTTAGCGAATGAATGGGTAAAGATTGTCATTATGAGCATGCGCCGAGTGACCATTACTTTCAACTTGAGCTCAAAAAAATTTTAGAACCGTTAAAACGGTTATTGAAAGCGATCCGAGTTTGTCATTGTTGCCTAAATGAATTCAGGCATTAATGACAAATTAATAGGGGCTGCTGTCCGCCTCTGCGGTCTCTAAAAAAATATCTTACTCGAACGCTAATACTCAGTTGGCGGATCGCTCAAAATAGCATTCCATTTCTTAAGTTGACGCCAAAGGCCAACTGGCAGGTCGAAATGATAAAAATGTAATTCTTCGTTCATGCGCTGATTAGCCTCGGCTATAAAATGCAAGATTCAATCAAGCTGTTCCAATCCTGCGAATGCATAAATCTTATTAAAAGTGATTATTTGACTCAATTATAAGTAGAGATGCCTGTCCGCCAGCCAGTAGGCTTCATGACAATATTTTATGCTTTTGACATTTCGAAACAGAGACGAATTAGATAATTGAGACGAAACCGAACAGAGGAGGAAAGCGATAGATGCACAAGATCGTTTTTATTGGCGCTGGCAGCCTTGGGTTTACGCGGGGCTTGGTTCGTGATCTGATGACTTTTCCGATATTGAGAGAAGCAGAGATCGCGTTAGTGGATATCGATGCCGAACGGCTGGAATTTGCCAAGAAGGCTTGCGAAAAAATCATCAGAATGGGCAATTATCCTGCACGAGTCACAGCCTCATTAAACCGCCGCGATTTGTTGAAAGACGCTGATGCGGTGCTGGTCACCATACTCTGCGGCGATACCAATATCTGGCAGCACGATATTTTGATCCCTATGAAATATGGCATCGATATCAATGTTGGAGATACCCGGGGACCATCGGGAATTTTTCGAGCGCTGCGCACGATTCCCACCATGCTAGACATTTGCAGGGATATGGAAGAACTTTGTCCCAATGCCATCCTGCTGAACTATACTAACCCTATGGCCATGCTCTGCCATGCCATGCAGCGAGAAAGTTTCATCAAAGTGACGGGTTTGTGCCACAGCGTCCAAGGTACAGCCGAGATGCTCGCTCGATGGATGGGAGTACCATTTAGCGAGCTGAATTTTACATGTGCGGGCATCAATCATCTGGCATGGTTTATCAGGCTGGAACATCGTGGAAAAGATCTATACCCCAGGTTGCGAGAGGTTGTGATGAACAATGAAAAAGTTTACAACGAAGAACAAGTGCGCAATGAAATGTTTCTGGCCCTTGGCTATTACGTCACCGAATCCAGCGGCCATAATTCCGAATACAACTGGTGGTTCCGCAAACGGCCTGATTTGATCGAGAAATACTGCACCCATGGTACCGGCTGGAACCCAGGCCATCATGCCTTTATTTTAAACGAATACCGCAACGCTGAACAGACTTGGAAGAATGATTTTTTGAATTGGCTGAACAGTGATCATCCGATTTCATTGGAACGGGGTCATGAGTATGCTGCTTACATTATCAACGCTTATTTGGGCGGCGAATTGTACGAGTTCAATGGCAACGTGCCAAACACTGGATTGGTCACTAACTTGCCCGAAGGCGCTTGTGTCGAAGTTCCAGTCCTTGCCTCCCGCAAAGGCTTTGAGCCGATCTACGTCGGCCGTTTGCCCGATTCCTGTGCCATTCTAACCAACCTCACTGCCCAAACCGAAATGATGGCGGTGGAAGGATTTTTTCAAGGCGATGCTATGATGATCTATCAGGCCATCGCTCACGATCCATTGACGGCAGCGAAATTATCGTTGGCTGAGATTCGGAACATGGTAAGGGAGATGTTTGAAATGAATCGGGAGTATTTGCCGCAGTTCAAACTGGTTAATCTCTAAGCAGAATGTCCGGAAATAAAATTGTTCGGAATTCAGGCATCAGCCTTTTATTCGTTGATAAAAGCCTGACGGCTTAACTCCATAGAAAAAGCAGACAGAGCGGAAATAGAAGCGTGGTGATAAAAGGTGAACGTCACCCTTGTAGGGCAAGATGTCATCTTGCCCTACAGATCATCACGCCTCCCTCTTTTGCAGTGCCGCATGGATCATCATAAACTCCCCGATATTTTCCATGTTCAAAAGTCCTGCAAGTTCATTGTTTGAGATCACGGGCATGATGTGACAATCGCAGCTCTGCAAGCGTGCCATGGCCGATTGCAGCATTTCGGATGGCTCAGCAGTTTGAAAATCAGTTGCCATAATTTGCTCGACGCGAGCGTCCTTTCCAAGCTGTGCCAGACCTTTCATCAGCGCGCTGCGCTCTAAAACGCCAACTACATTGCCATTTCGGGTCACGGGAAAATCCTGCTGGGAACCCGCCAATATCAATTCTATGGCTCGGGATAACGGATCTTCAGGATGGAGCGTTTTGAAATCGGTGATCATGGCGCTGCGCACGGGAATGCCATCGAATGCGTAGCGCACCTTGGCCATATTGGCTTCCTGGGCCGCTCCGATCCAGACGAAGAAGGCAATGAACAGCAGAAACGGATTACCGAAAATTCCGATCAAGCCGAACAGCAGCGCCATGCCCTGGCCGATGGAGGCAGCGAGCTGAGTGGCTCGGGAATATTCCATCCGCATGGCCAACAGCGCCCGCAGCACTCTACCGCCATCCATGGGAAAGGCAGGCAGCATGTTGAATCCCGCAATGAAAATGTTGATGACCAGCAACCGCTCGAGCAGATTGCCTCCCGTTACCGAAAGATTACCCAATGGCTCCAGCCCTGCACTAACTTTCAGCACAACATATAAAACAATCGCTAGCACCACATTCACAGCAGGTCCTGCCAGCGCCACCCATAGCTCCTGCCGCGGCTCGTCGGGCATCTTTTCCAGCCGCGCCACGCCGCCGATGGGCAGCAGCGTGATGTCCCGAGTTTTGATGTTGTATCGTTGCGCCATCAGCGCATGGCCGAATTCATGCAGTACCACAATGCCAAATATCAACAATACAAAGAAAATTCCATTGAGCGTCATCGCCAGATCATGCCCCCGAAGCCAATGGCTGAGCGCCACCCACAGGATGATCAGCACAAAGGTGGCATGAATGAAAACGGGAATACCCCGATAGGTGCCGAGTTTGAGTGACCATTTCATCACATTATCTCCTTATCAATTTTATCGAACATATTTTGGTCAATTCAAATTTCTGATATTTAGATGAAATTGTGGGGAATAGGGTTCTGATTGAGCCAATCACGGAATCCACTGGGACACCTCCTGGAAACGGGTGACATGAAAATAGCGCACCACATCGATGCGGAACAGCGCCGTAGAAGCGGAATCGAGGAAATCTGCCAGGTAGGGATGGCGATGTTTGAGGCTGGCGATGCCCTGCTCATAATCACTGCCAGATTGAATTTCTGTCGCTTTGCCCGTGATGGTCACTGCCTCGACCTGCGTCATGTCGTCCTGATGCTGGCAGCGGCTATCGATCACCAGCGCCACCTGCCGACATTGGCTGAGCAATTTGTACTTTCGGGTGGCCACAGGCGTGGTAAAAAAGAACTGTTTCAGATCATCGCTAAAGGCATAGGCGATCAGCGAGCCGTACGGCTGGCCCTCTCCTTGAGTGCACAGCACGCAAAACCACTGCTGGCTCACCAGACGGCGGATGCGATCTTGCAAATTCGAATTCTGGGATGTGGGCAATTTATTGATTTCGAATTCAAGTTCGAAAATGGGTTCATTGTTCGATTTCATTGTTCCCTCAATTTTGAGCCACTACAAAATTTTCCCACTGATGATAAAATTGCCGCTGAGAACTTTAATTAATATTGTACCCGCAGCTACTTCATGATCTGGACAGATGATTTAGAAGAGAAACATTGCTCCAAGCAGCAAGCATTCCAGCGAATCAACAAAGTCAAGGAAAGCAAATTTTATTCATAGAGCCGCGGCGCTTAATATCAGTTACATTGGCTGTGAATCTTTGAAACCGCTGGAAGCACTAATGTTTTTCTGTGGCTCATGTCCAAACTTTGAGTCCAAGATTAAGAGCACATTTTCGGCGAATCGAAGAAGTTTTGAGCTGAAGCTCTAAATCTGTTTGATTCTCTATCTGCACAGGAAGGCAGCGCCGCTCCAATTGAAATGAAATTCTCGATGGGAGTTTTTTATTATCTGCAATCAACTTTATGCCCAAGTTTTTTCGATCAACCCCTTTTCGATTCATTCCAAGTTAAAAACTATCAGTAAGATTTTCAAAATAAAAAATGGCAGAATAATAACGCACAGTCATCATTCTGCCATTTTTGCGATCAACAGCCCCATCTGTTGGTAAAAATTCCATTGCAAGAGCAAGCAAAAGTGCTCATTGATTCAAATCGCTTTGAGAAAATCATATTATTCGAATGATCGGTTTGTGCAAAATAGTTGGATTTTCGAGCTCTCAGGTCGAATGGACATCTTCATTTTTGCCATTCGGCCAGCGTTGCCTTGACTTCGCTTTTAATGACCGCATCTTCTGCCACCCCTTCGATGACCTCGGTCTCTGCGAGAATATCTTTCATCATTTGGATGGCGCGCTCCTTTTGATCCTGAGAATAGAGCGCTTCAGCCAGGAATTGACGGGTATTCAGATTTCGAGGAGCTAACTTGTAGCTCTGTTCCAGAATCTCCACTGCTTTTTTCTTAGACGGCCAGCTCAGCACCAAGGGGATCTTGGGGGCTTTATAATAGACTCGCCCTAACACCCGATAGCCACCGGCCTCATCGAAATTGGGATCGAGCTGGATCACTTTTTCGCAATGCTCTTTGATTTTGCCAGCGACTCCTTCTCGCGCGGCTTTCATGATGCCATATTCTTCACCCCAAACACCCCAGACAATGGCGGAGAACAGATGAATTCCGACCGATTCGGGGAACTCTTTCAGCCCAGCTTGCCCCAGTTCCTTCCCCAAATCATAGATCTTCTTGCGTTCTTCGCTATTATTGGTGGTATATTTCCCCTTGAAATAATAAGCGCGGATCAATTTCCAAATCGCTTCTTCTTTTTGAGCACCCGTAGAAGACTCAATGGCCTTCTTGTATAGCGCAATCGCTTTATCGATATTGCCCGGATCCGCAAGCAGCTTGTCATGATGGAATACCGCTCCTCGGTTCTCATAATAGCTATCCGCCTGCTGGAGAAAATCCTGCGCCGCAAGATTGAGAACCCAAATTGCCAGAAAACTCATCGCCAATAGACTCATTCGCTTCATTGTTTTTCCTCCCGTGACTTGTGTTTTTTGGTTCAGAAGTTAGTTGGCCAACCAGAAAGCCAAAAACATTGTTGGATATCTATCCCGTGAAATAATCACTGATTGCCAAATATCCCAATCGGCCTTAACATCTGCAATAGATATGTTCCGCTAAGCGCCATGAATCATATCAGAGTCTAAGCAGACATAATGCAAAGTGAATATCAAAATCGCAACAGATTTGAACGAGAAATTTTGCTTTATTGATTTCGAATCAAGCTGATTTTCGCTTTTCTGACCTTAACAAGCGCGAGTATCGCTTCTCGATAGCTGGATTCCAATGACCTCGCAGATCAATTGAATTAGCCCTTATACATTTTATTGAAAGCAACCTGCGCTTGAACCACCGCGTCTCGCATCAGATCCTCTGCTTTGGCTGTCTCGCGATTACGCAAATATTGGAGCAATAGATCTGTGTTCAATTGTTTAGCAGCCTGATCGCAGGCTTCCCAACTGAGGATGCTTCGGATGACACGATCGATCCCTTGTTCGGTCGAATCGTAGGCCCGAGTCTGCATATCATGTCCTTTCCAACGAGCATATCCAGCCTCCTGAATCAGTCCAGCGATCGCGATATTCATCCCATTCACCCTCGTCCCATGGTCAATATCATATTTGCCGGGGCCGCCGAGGATGATGCCATCGTTATAGCCTTGGCTGTTGAGATGCATGTGCATCATGGCGTGGTTATCCAGTTCCTCGACCGTGTCATAGACATGATCCAAACCGATCATTTCCGAATGACCGAACTCTTTATTAACGCCTTTATTACGCCTGGAAATGCCGAATTCCTCCTGCAGCTTTCGCCAGAAGATGAGCGCACTGGCAACCGTAGGGATAAGCATTGCTGGGTGGCCTTCATTGGGCTTTGGTTCGAAAGCGATGAATAGCTTGCCCCCTAATTTTTCTTCGTACTGACAAAACCGAGCTACACTCTCTTTCAAATTCTGATACATCTGCTTGATCCCCACAGAAGCGAGATCATAACCAAACGAGCCGTTCCACAACACCAAACTAGGGGCTTTGCCAGGATCAGGATGCCAGGCTTTGCGCAACGGGCCGTAAGCCAGATCAAGCGTGCGCTGGCCGAATTCCTCTGCAGCTTTGCGCTCATTCGGATCCAACGATGAAATTCCTCCATACGCAAAGCGGCTATGCGCCCCTGGTGTGATCATCGCTAAAAATAGCTTATTATGCACCAGCGCATCCGCAACGGCAGCAACATTACCCTCGTTCACCTCAGTGTCATAATGGAGCTCGATCCCTAATTCGATAGACTTGGGGAGTCGCGGGGCAATCTTCTCTGCCACCAATTGGATCATCTTTACTGTGTCGAAGTTTTCATTGCTCCATTCGGGCCGAATATCGGCAGGGACAAAGCCCCCTTTGCCAGGATTAAAAGTCCAGCGGCAGATGCTATGCAGCGATTTCTCCATCGAAATTCCTCCAAAGATTTTTTCATTTAGAAGGGAAATATGTGAACCGAAAAAAGCGCATCGCTCTCAATGATGCATTGGAAGAATAGATTTAAAAACTAATCTTAATTACATCCGTATGCGCAAAACAGCCATGTCCCACATGCAAATTATAGGGCAAACAGCTCAATTTTGATCCTAAAATATAACAAAAAAATTTCAAAGTCAATTCTTTTCTTTTTATGGATCAATGAACAGGCGAATCAAGAGCTTTATGACAATTCATGCTACAACTGTCCTATAAAAAACCGCTCAGTTGAAGATGTTTCGGATCAATTTTCAACCTTTGATAATCAATTCCATCAGGGCGTTGCATTTTCAACATTTCTCAACGAAAACGATTAGCCTTTTTTGCAAAAATGTCATTCCGAACGAAGTGAGAAATCTGGTCACTGTAAGATTACTTCTTTTACAGATTTCTCCCTCTGGTCGAAATGCCAGAGAGGTGAGTTTTCGTTCAAGCATTAATTTGCGGCTCGAATTCTAACAACATATCGTTGGTCTTAAAACCCTGGTTTAAATTCCTTCCCGAAGACAAACTGCCGAATTATGATATCAAATCAACCGTTGTCATTTAACAAGAGAACTTTACATCGAATCCGACAAAACTTATTTTCATTTTTAGGGTAAAAAGGGTATCAAAAATATTAGAATTGAATCGGAAGCGAAAATCAACAAACCAAGGCAGACCTCGATATCAGCTTTGGTTAAGCTTTGACATATAAAACAATTGAGCTGAGAACGAGGAGGTCGAAAATGGTGACGGAGCGCGAATGAAGCGGTTGACAGGAACGGCCACAAATATCACACAGGGTTCGATCAGTGCTGGACTGTTTCAATTGGCATTGCCTGCCATGATATCGATGTTAGCGATCATGCTGTACGAATTCATCGATCTATTCTGGATCGGCAAATTAGGCGCAGAAGCAGTGGCTGCTTTGGGCGCTGCTGCGTTTGTGCTGTGGACCATTAAGGCGCTGGCCAATTGTGTGGCTGCTGGGCTCAATGCACTGATTGCCCGAAATGCTGGGGCTGAAAACTTTCAACGGGCCCAGATGTGGGCGTCTCAAGGCTTAATGCTCACTGTGGCCTTCGCGATGTTTATTGCTGCCATCACTTATCTGGCGAATTTGTTCCTATTCGACCTGCTTGGACTGGCTCCTGCGGTCGCACGCAATGCCCAACGCTATACGATGATCACGACGCTATCGCTGGTTTTCATTTATGGTTCGGTTTCGTTAGATACGATTTTTCGCGCCATGGGCAATACGTTTATCCCGATGGTTATCATGGTGACCGGGCTGGCGCTCAATGCAATTTTGGATCCCGTGTTTATTTTTGGATGGCTGGGGGCACCGAAAATGGGGATGCCAGGCGCAGCGCTCGCTTCTGCTCTGGCCCACTTCGCTTCGATGTTAATGCTGCTATTCGCGTTGCCTCTTATCAAAATACGATTGAAGGTTCAGTTCCATCACTTCCTCATTCATGCGCGACAGGTGCTTGAGATCGGAATGCCTATCGGCCTGCTGGGGGCAATTTTTTCTATTATCTATATCGCCCTATCGAAAAACATCGCTTATTTTGGAACGGTGCCCTTGGCAGCCATTTCCATTGCTCACCGGATTGAGGGCATCCCCTTTTTCATCGCCTTCGGGTTTTCAACGGCAGTTGCCACGGTTGTAGGTCAAAATTTGGGGGCTGGCAAGCCAGATCGAGCGGCTCGCGGTGCGCACCTGTCATTAGCTTATGCTGTTGCCTTCTTATCAATCATTTCAATCAGTTTCATCATCTATGGCAAAGACATGATGCGAGTTTTCATTGACGAGCCTGCTGTCATCGACGAAGGTTATCGGTACCTCTTCGCCGTCGCCGTGTTTGAGATATTTCTGGCCGCCGAAGTGATTTTAGAAGGAGCTTTCACCGGTGCTGGCGATACCAGACCTCCGTTCATGATTTCGATCCCACTTACGGCGCTCAGGATCCCCATGGCTTACTTGTTTTCAATCGTGCTCGGCTATGGCGTTGTTGCTATTTGGTGGACCATTAGTTTCACCACCGTGTTGAAGGGCATTACGTTTTTCTTGTGGTTCCAGCGCGGCCACTGGAAGCATCGTCAGATCGGATAATTTTGCTGGCATGTTACTCATTTTATCGAGGATCGCCCATCGATCAATTCAAAGTTGCTATCGATCCATTGCGATCCTCGCAGTTTGTTCAATCGGTGCTCCATTCAATTGGAAAAAACGGAGATCTACAATATAGAGAATAGTTCAAAATAGAGTTGTCATGCCTGCAAATGCAGGCAGCTCATTACATGCTATTGTTCAGAATGAGTGATATTTTTGGATCCAAAGACGGGACATTTTCATATTCCCTTTTGTTCATTTTAAAGGCCCCAATCATAATAAAGTTTTTTTGGGTACCTTTAGCCGGCTTTCCATATGAGCAGAACGATTTTGGTTTAGCGATATCTATTATTGGGATTATGTATGGATCGTTTGAATAGTAATATTTTGATCGAACAAATCGAATCAGTTGCTGCTGGCGTCTCATGCCACATGATCGAATTGTGGCGTGATGATACCCTTCATGCGCAAGGCAGAGCCGTTTTCATCGATGTTCAAAAAGTACAATTGAAGATCGAATGCTTTTTTGATCTGATCGAGCATAATTTTTTGGGCGTGGGCCAGCTTCGTTCTCAACAATTGCCCAATTTTGGCATGAGTCTTTTCGATTATATTGACCCAATTAAGCGTCAAGCCCGACAGTTAGATGGAGAAGAATTGGAGCACATCTTGGTGGCCTGCAATACAGTGCACACGAATTTCGTCCGTGGTAATGGTTTCGTTATCAACGAGGGGAAGCTGATCCATAAACCCGAAGGTGCCATCGGCATTGATGGGAAAGAATATATTCCGCTCAGTGGGCGATTTGACTGCCTAATCCTTGCGCCTTTACCAGCCAAAGTCCATTCAGTTCTGATCGAAAAAAATAGGCTTCGAAGTGAGCTGACGATCGAATTGGCCATTTCAGGGCCGCAGATCATTCAACATGGATGCAACACTGTCCGATGTATTCCTGTTAGAACTCGGGATAGAGGACAGACGATCGGTAATGAGATCAACTACTCTCCTTACTGCGATCGGACCTCCTTCACTTGTTTTGGCATCACTGACCAAAATGAGCTGATCATTCTTTCAATGTTCGCTGGTAATGCCCAGGAGCAATCGGGCTACCGATATTATGTGTCCCAACCGAACGTGGGGATAACGCTGAACGAAATGGCTGAACTGCTCATTCAGTTGAGAGCCAAAGAGGCCATCGCTGGGGGAGGATCTGGAGACACGCAGCAATATATCAAAGGCAAGGGGCTTTGGGTTTCCATGCCGCGCCCGCAGCCCCAACGCGGCCAGGTAGCCGGATTGCGCGGCCTGGGGGCAATTCTATTGGTAAAATCCCGATAATTCATCAAAGGGATTCAAATAGATCAGGCAATATGCAATTACAGTAGTCCAATGGTTTGCTCCATTCAATTCTCAATCTCGATCCAATTTGCATCGCCCAAAATGACGCGATCATCAGCTTAGCCACACTTCAAAACGATGTACACCATGGACAGAGAACTCTGCATCGAGATAGGGGCTGGCTTCGATCAAAACGTTTTGAAAAGGCCAAGGTTTGCCATCGAATTTTGCCTGACTGGCTTTTGTGGAGGGTGGTAATAAAAGATGCAACCGCAATTGGGCCTCGCCCTCCAGAAGGAGCTGAATCCGCTCCTTTTTCGGATGCCATTCAAATTCATAGCGGATCCCTGCATCTGAGGCAGCATACCCCACCTGGACCTCGGCATTTTGCACATCAGCAACGACCCAGCGCGGGGAGAGCTTGATATTTTTAAAAAGACGTGATTCATCAACAACGCCCGCCAGGCCTTCGATAAAAGCATAGAGCATGGCGGATGATCCCCACCCATCGGTTGGCTGGGCATCAGGGCTGGTGCTGGTCTCTAAAGAAGCAGGCGTGCCATCGGGAAAATACCAGAGGTAGGTCTCCCCTTTTTCGTAGATCATCTTCGCGTATTTGATTAGCGTTTCGAAACCATATTGTTCGAAACCATGCTCGAAAGCAGCGCGGGCCAGTTCGCCACCGACCAGCGGCATAATCCCACCATTGCAATAGGCGCCAGCGACCAATTTCGGATCGCCAAAAAGGCCATCTGGGAACGGGGGATCAATTGAGAACCACTCAGCAAAGGCGTTCGTGAGTTGCTTCCGGCGCTGATATTCGCGAAGAATGGCTACCGCCATGTCGTGAGTGGCAAGACCTCGGTTGATATCCATTGGGTTGGAAAGCGAAAGCTGCTCAGTTTCATTGACTCCAGGCATCCGAAACTCGTCCAAAGGGACACGATGGGCATAGAAGCGGCCGTTCCAACACAATCGATTGGCGCGTTCCCGAAGACCTTGACCGAGTTGCTGCCAATAAGATGCGCGTTCATTGTTTCCCAGATGATGATACATTTTTGCCAATAACACGCATGCTTCATAATAGCCAGAGTTATCGCCATGCATGATGCCCCAATGAGTCCGCTCAGATATTTGAAAATTGAGCCATGGCTGATGTTCATCCACAAAGTCAAAATCCCAAGTATCGATGGTGTAGGCCCGTTTCACTAGGCCATGGGTCGCATCCCAGCGCCAAGGATGATTAAAGATGTAATTCATCGCCCGCTCGGCATGCGTCAAAATCTCTTTCAACCACGTAATATCACCAGTTGCTTGCCAGGCTAAAAAGATCGCTTTGATGAAGCGAAATTCCACATCAGCTTCTACTGGGACGCGCACATATTTAGTCCAGTTCTCTCGATCCATGGCGCACGAGACGAAATCGAAAATCGACCCATTGGCCTGCTGCGTAGCGGCAAAATGCATAACCGCACTGGTCATCTCAGGATCAAAATATCGAGCACCGCGCAGCATATCCGAATGATCCCTTAGCCAGATCGCGTTGCAATCTGGGCTGCGATAGCCATGTACTGGAACATTGTCGATAACATAACAAACTTGATCTTGTTGTAAAAAGCGCTGAATTGTTGGATTAAAATTATCGAATATTTCGTTTTCAGTTTTAAAATAGGTTTTCATTCATTCGCTCCTGTCGTCAAAATATTTTCATGATCGGCGTGCCTAAAAAATATCATTTGGACGTTTTCAATTTAAGCTGAATTTCTAAAATGAGCTCAAACGGCGCAAGTAAAAAATTTTTGCCCCGTGAAAAACATAAAATAGCCCTAAAGTGTGATCCAATAAAATAGCTGTTGTGCTCTTTCGAGCGTTTCGTGGGGCTATTTTTGAATCGTGCATTTCATTTGAGAATTTCGGGTTTAATTTCCATTTTTTTTACAAGCCGACAATAAAAGTACCATGAACAGAGGCTCTGATTCCATTCGCTTATGGCGACGGGATCAAACCTCCAAGAAAGAAATAAGCTGTTGATGACACATTTCGGGCGATAATATACCAAAATAATCTGATCCTGTCAACCTCCGAATTGAAAAATAAGACATGTGAATGAAATATTCAGCCGATTTGATGGCGTTAATCATCGCGCCCAAGAACGAATGCAATACGGTTTTGAATTTGTGATAAAAAATTTATTTGTTTTATTGCAAATTAAGTTTATATTGCTTAGTTGATCGCTGAATTTGTCAATCAGATTTGACATTGGACAGAAATCAATAATGATTTTGGGTTGTGTGTTATGAGAATCATTTTAGCCACAATGATCCTTTTGAGTCTTGCTGTCCCGATACATGCGGGGGAGTGGCAATGGACCGTTCCTTCAGAGAAAGCCATTCCGATTGAAATCTTCAGAATTTGCATGATTGATGGCCTGAACGGATGGATAGTTGGGAATGACGAGTTAGGCGGACGGATCTATCGCACATCTGATGGTTGGGTGCATCATGAGGAAATTAAAATCAACCTTGTTCCGAACGCACGATATTATGACATCGCTTTTGCCGATGCGCTTCATGGATGGATCATCGGCAAAAACGGCGTGATCTTGCATACTGAAGATGGGGGAAACACCTGGCATATTCAGGCGTCGAACCTCACGGCGAATGATTTGCGAAAACTCTCAGTGATCGACTCAAAACACGCCTTCGTATGTGGAAGCAAGAGTACGATCTTATTCACGAAGGATGGTCAGCATTGGAGACCAGCAGTGATTAATGATTGGTTTCCTGAAGATTTGCTTGGAATAGACATGTTTGATTCGAGTCATGGCATTGCTGTCGGTCGAAATGGCAAAATTTTCTTTACCAAAAATGGGACCGAATGGTTTCCTCCATTTTCTCCACCTTTGCCTTTAGGAAAAGATTATTATGATGTAGCAATGGTTGATCAATCAAAAGCGTGGTTAGTTGGAAGCTACAAAGCCAATAATAGCATCAAATGTATTTTTGCTAAAACCGAAGATGGTGGGGATAGCTGGCAACTCAGGATACCGCCAGATACGAGCTTTTCTGGACTTTTTGCGGTCACGTTTCCGAATAACTCCACTGGGATCGCAGCCGGTTCGCGCGGCTGCGTTTTCATGACCCGCGATAATGAGAATTGGGTACTCCTCGATAGACAATTCGGCAATGATGGTCAAACAATTGCGGTCGTTGGCGATCAAATTTGGATCGCGGGTCGTGGAGGCACAATTAATTATTCTTCAGATTTTGGAGCTACTTGGACAATCTTACCATCGATGACTTCAAATTTCTTATATAAAATTAGAGCCGTCGATAATAGTCGGATTCTGGCGATTGGCTATTCAAGCATTTTGGAGTATAGCGATAATGGCGGAATCGACTGGAAAACGATGGCAGTAATTGCCGACAATGAGTCCGCAATCCAGCTTTGGGGCATTGATTTTGCCAATGATCAACTAGGATGGATTGTTGGTACTGGTGGCTTCATTGCTAGGACTCGCGATGGCTGCAAATCCTGGGAACGGCAGGGGAAAGATTTCACCGATCTATGGTTGCACGATATCTGGGCTTCTGATGAAAATGATCTCTGGATTGTAGGTGAAAAAGGGTTGATCATGCACAGTATGGATGGCGGGGACGCCTGGCATCGAAACCCCAAAAATCTAACTAGCAAGGATCTATTTGATATTGAGGGATTGAATCAAAATCAACTCGTCGCAATCGGCGATAATAGCACCTTCCTTTATAGCCATGACGGCGGCAGAAATTGGAATTTTGCAAGGCATAACCTTTCTAAAAATGTTAAGATTAACTCAGTTCATTTGATTGACGAAACCCATGCTTGGGCTGTGGGCGAAGAGGGAACGGTGATGTTCTCTAACGATAACGGAGTCAATTGGAAGCAACAGCCATTTATTTCCGATTTGCGGCTGGAGGGAATACATTTCAAAGATGCGAACATTGGATATATCGTTGGGGAAAACGGATTGATCTTCGAGACAATCGATGGTGGAAAAAGTTGGCATCCTGTGGCTGAGGGTCTTACTAAGAAATATTTGAAATCCATCGAAATTACCAAAGATGGCAAAATTTTAATTTGCGGGTATTATGGTACCATTATCCGATACGGTCCTCCTGTAACTCCTTCATTGGCTGATAACAAGCCTCTGATTCCAATGGGTTTCGTTTTCCAGGAAAATTATCCAAATCCCTTTAATGAACGAACTACACTAAGTTATCAGCTTCCAGTGCAAACCCATGTTCATTTAGCAGTCTATAATTTAATGGGACAGTTGGTTGAGTCTTTAGTAAATAAAGAACAATCAGGTGGAAGCTACTCTGTCTCTTGGAATGCTGCGGGCCAATCCAGCGGTGTTTACCTGTTTAAACTCACCACTCCAGAGTTCAGTGCGGTCCGCAAGGGCTTGTTTCTCAAATGATACTTGGTTCGCTCGCCGTTTCAGCTCAAAATTAGCGATGTGTACGATCCATAATTAATTCGATAGTGTCAGTAATGAGCTGTGCCAGTTGATTTTTCTTTTCACAAAGACCAGTGAATTTCCATTGGATCACCGAAACAGCGAGAAGCGAAAAATAGTTCTTGACTGGAACCAAATTTATTCATATATTTTGGCAACTAAATTGCTAGAGTTGATAGGCAATATTTTCGAATGCCTGCGTCTTACAGTTGAGCATCTTGTCTAAATCATTGGCTCGCCGCTCAAAATTATAAGCGCAAATTGGCATACCAAAAGAACTATCAGATCAGATTAGCAAGGGAAAGATTTTAACCCGTCAATTCCCCTCAGGCTTTGGCGCTTCATAGTTGGTTCATATGGCTCCAGAGAGAGACATCTCCCACAGGTTGATGGTGAAAAATCAATTCGAATTTGACTGATTAGCAAAATAAAATCACGAAAATATTCCCTTGTCATGATTGCCCTACCAATTTGGTTGTTTTTTCGAGAGTCGCATTTGGGACGATCGGATTCTAACCACTCAAATCACATCAGCCTGGTTTATCCCTGAAATCTGCGCAGCAAATCGTTTTGGGAAGATAGGCGAAAATAATTATCACATTAACGAGGAGAGACGATCATGAATCTCTATGTTGGAAATTTATCACCAGAAGTGACCGAAGACGATTTGCGAGGGGCTTTTGAACCATTCGGCCAGATTTCATCCATTAAGGTTATAAAGGATAAATTCACAGGGGAGCCACGTGGATTTGGTTTCGTTGAGATGCCAGGGAAACAACAGGCAAAATCTGCCATGGAAAACCTGAACGGTACCGAACTGAAGGGCAAAAAGATCATCGTCAACCAAGCCCGCGAGCAAACCGATCGGCGTCATGGCGGAGGCGGCGGGCGACGGGGTGGTGGGAATTGGAAGAATCGCTTTTAATCTTATATGAAACACCCAATCTATAACTATTCAACAAAAGGATTACAGATGAAAACAGCACAAAACGGCGATACAGTAAGAGTCCATTACACTGGGACATTAAAGGATGGGACGATATTCGATTCGTCTGAGGGAAGAGAACCATTGGAGTTTACTATCGGAGAAGGTTTTTTAATGCCCGCTTTTGAGCAGGGTGTAATTGGCCTGGCCGAAGGGGAAACGAAGACCATTTCAATCGCAGCGGAAGATGCCTTTGGTCCGCGCCGGGAAAAACTCATCGGCAAAATTCCTCGAAATCAATTGCCCGATGACCTTATCCCCGAAATCGGCATGCAACTTCAAATGATGGCACCCGATGAGCAACCCCTGATTATCCGCATCATCGATGTTTCCGATGACGATATCACGGTAGATGCCAACCATGAACTTGCTGGTGAAGATCTTGAGTTTCATGTCGAATTGGTAAAGATCTTATAATAGACGATATCGCCCTGCTATCCGGGCGGCGGAAGATCAATGGCCGCCGCCCGGGATTTGCTCAACCCATCATTAATTTAAAACGAATCGGAATGCTAAGCCAAACCGCGACCGGAACATTCCGCTGCCAGGCAGAGAGCCAGCGAACCGACGTGGTCGCTGCAACCGCTGCTCCCCAACGGCACGACGATTCGCATATCCACTATATCCTCAGTTTCGCTGATCATTGCATCCATCACCCCCGTTCCCTCGATCCCAGCTCACCGATCCAATTTGGGATAGATCAATTTTTTTTGAATGGCAGCAAATCCAATGATTGGCTGAGGGGGCATCTTAAGAGATAAAATGAAGTGACATCGAGTCTTCAGCCACTGCAGGAGCTGATGGCAAAGGGATCTCGTCGAAATCTCACACGGATTTGCCGAGGGTCACATCGTCGGGGATCTCATTGCTGTCACTTTCAAGCGGAATGGCACACCACTTTGGAAGAGGCAAGATCTTCTCCTGAACCGCTTGTGGGATCTCAATGGCGGTGATCCGCTCCATTTGCAAGGCCGATAAATCTGGATTGTGCTCAAACTTTTTGAATGATTGAAAGATCGCGATATAAAGCGACTATGCCAGCACGAGCGCCAACTGAATGGTGCGATGATACCGTTTTTTCAAAACCAATTTGGTGTGATGCTTTTTGAATATGAATATTTCCCTTTGTTGGTTCAATTCGCCGCTATCATCAGCCAGTCAGATCTGAAAAGTTTCACTTTTTTTGAACCGATGAGTGAAAATGCATGACGGCAAAATTCGGAAGGCCAAGTTATTCGATTCGCATTGCTGCTCCCAAAGGCTGAGCAAGAACTTTTCTTAACCTTTGGGAGCTAACATCAAGTATGAAGATCAGAAGTAATACAGATATTTGAGCTTGAACACCCCGTCTCGATCTTGAACCCGAAGTCGATTGGCGATCAGATGCCCGAGCGCATCGAATTGTGGTTCGCGCGAGCGCGTTTCATTTACTGCGAAATAGATCCAACTCTTTGGCGAAAAGTTGTAGGAGAACAGCAATCCGAAGATCGTCTGCACGGTTCGGTCGGTTGATCGAACGAACAGGTCATCGAGATAAACCCGCAGGCTCAGATTGTTCACTGGCGTAATCGAAAAATAGGGCCGCGCGTTCAGAAAAACATCCTGTACTTGGCCGTTGGGCTTGCCCTCAACAAATACATTGGCTGAGGTCCCAAGTTCCAAGCTATTCAATGCCTGCCATTCCAATTCACCGCTCACCTGCCAGTAATAGGCGAGGTACTCTCGGGCAAAATTGTAGGTCCGATAATAACCTCCCCAAATGTTGCCATGCCATTTGGGATGGGTATGGAACCACGAGCTGAAATTTAACTCTTTGGTGGTATATCGAACTCCCGCATCTTTTGAATCGGCGAAATCGAAGTTGAGCTCAAATCCCCAATTGCTGCGGAATTGCATGTTATACCCAATGAGACCGCCATAATCAGTGAAAGCATCCACCCGTTCATAATTCACCATTCCGCCTGTATATACCATGATTTGGCGGATTGCTCCTTCCTTGAAATACCAGCGCGGTCCTCCCAGTCCAACGAACTGACCGGTACCTTTCCAAGGCACAAATCCTACTTGCTCCACATCGAAATCCTTGCCAATGTATCGACCACGCGCCAATACCATATATTTTTCTCTGAATAAACTGAACCCTGCTGAGCCAGCGACATCGCCAGTACCATTTTTAAATGACTGAGCTAACTGATACGAGAGCTGCCAGTCCGACATCCTCAGGGCTCCGTCAATATCCAGCACCCCATTGTCCTGGTCATGGCTATGTTTGGCGACGGCCAAAATTCCCAACGAAGAATTTCCGAGAATTTGTTTTTTCAGTCGAATTGATCCGAAATAGGCGCGCGGCTCATTATATCTTTGGTCGTTCATTTCATAATCCACGTCCCCGGTCATCGCCACAAATCCGCCATATTCCCAGCTATTCGCTCGGCCAAAAGCCTTAGTTCCAAAGAGCAGCGGCACCTCAGATCCATCAGGCAATTTTTTGCCAATCCTGCGAGAATAGAACAATTCCAAGGGTCGATAAAAACCACTCTGTCGTTCTCTGCCCGATGCCATGAAAATCTCATTCCCTTCAGTGAAAAACGGACGCCGCTCTGAAAAATAGCTTTCGTATCGGGAGATATTGAACTGATAAGGATCCGCTTCTATCTGAGCAAAGTCGGGATTAACCGTGAGCTGATAAGTCAATTTTGGAGAAGGATTGTAAAAAATGTCGATCCCGGCAGATAGCGTGGCTTCATACTTGCGATCACGCAGATAGGAAAATTTTGTGATACCGACAGGATAAATCTCCAAGTTTAATCCTTTGGCAGTTGGCTGGAAGTTTTCGAATACCAGACGACCAAACTTGGAGACGCGCTGCCCCTCGTTTTCCTCATAGCGACACCAATAGATATCCTCAGTTCGGGTCGGGATCCAGCGATCGATATCGAGCCCCCATTCATTCAGCTTCTCATCATATTGGATGGATTTGAATGGAATTTCCATCTCAACTACATAGCCCCAATCATAGATTTGCGCCGCAGAAAACCAGATGCCATCCCAGGAATAGTCACGATTTCGAGCGTCGTCCAAGAGCCGACAATCGGCACGCACCCCAGAAGCAGTCACAGCAAATTTGTACGCAGTGCGTTTATTGCCAAACGTATCTAACATCAGTGAAACGACATCGCCGCCCATTTCATCCAGCATGCCCTTATGGTTCTGAATGCTCGCGCGATCATCGTAGCAAATGATCAGGCAATAAAGCGCTCGTTCACTGGCTAGCAATTTTGCCACGGTTGCGCGAGATGGAGCTACACCATGGTAAGGCTGATGCTGCACAAAATCGCTCACCGAGTCCGCCAGGCTCCACGCCGCATCAATTCGGCCATCAACCTGAATCGGTGTGGAGGTCTGTCGAAGCACCATAATCTTGTCCTGATTATTCGCATACGTGGTGCTGAAGATGATGGCTATCAAAACGATGGTTATCCAATGCTTCATTATAGCTCCTCATTTGTTCTGCTCAGTTCAAGTTAACTCGTCACAGCATCCATTACGCAAAACTGCTGCACAGGTTTCTTTAGACTTCGAATGCTATTTAAACAATTCAGCAAGGGAATCCTTGCAATGTTTCGATATTATTTTGACATGCTAAATAAAAAAGGGCTGTCGATCATCCACTTTTCTCTTCAGGGCAAATTTGTTGAATCCTCTCATAAGCCAATGATGGCTGCGCAACTAATGCTTGACATTTAGCTGCAAATGATTTATCTTCAGATCGAAAGGCTGGATCAGTTTCCAACAAATGAATTATCGAACAAGAAGAACAATGTCCGATCAGTTGTAATTGGCAGAGCCAATGCTGGAATGGATCGAATTGGAATGACAGATCATGATTCAAATCACCGAACATATCAAAATCAGTGAAGACGAAATTCGCGAGGAATTCATTCGATCTTCTGGGCCAGGGGGACAGAACGTGAACAAAGTGGCAACGGCCGTTCAGCTTCGGTTCGATGTCCAGAATTCTCCTTCGTTGCCTGAGGAAGTAAAGGAACGATTGATCAAATTAGCTGGAAATCGGATCACTGAAGATGGTGAACTTATTATCACGGCAAAACGATTTCGCACCCAGGGCAAAAATCGGGAAGACGCTTTGCAACGGCTGATCGAGCTTCTGAGTAAAGCATCTCAGAAACCAAAAGTCCGTCGCCGCAGAAAGATCTCCCTCATTTCAAAATACCGAAGATTGGAAGAAAAACGCAAAATTAGCGAGAAAAAAAAGCAACGGAGATTCTCACAGAGAGAGGCGGATTGAGATTTAAAATCTTCATCCTGAACATTAAGCTTTTGTCGATGATCGTACCGATAAAACCGGCCTTTCAACAACTGCCTCACAGCAGAGCACAAAAACACCCAATTTTGGCTCATGGCTATTCAATATCAACAAATCAATATCCTCGATTTCATAACAATCTTTAGCTTGGATATTCAAAATGAAAATTCCAAAGATAGCCAAAAAACAAATCTCCAATGAATGCCTGAACGAAAACTCATCTCTCTATTATTTCGACCCGCCAGTTGGCGGGGAGAAATCTGCAAGTCTAATATTGAGCTGAAAATCAGATTCCATATTTCATTCCAAATGACAGGTGTGATGAAAATTGAAAATTTGCGGAGAGGCACAAATCAGTCTGTTATAAATTCTGTCATTCGCTCGCAGGTATGCATCTCCAGTCTTATTTGATTTAGGATTCTCTCATTCGCAGCAATGACTCCATTTTTTCTAAATTCGATTTTTGGAACAGACTCTAATTGGAGGGCTTTTGGAAAAAATTGGAGTTGAAAAGCCCTACAAAAGTGATTGCATCTAAAACTTGAATTGGTCATGGTGAGATAATATTTACTAAAAAAGCCAGTGCACAATTCAAAATTTCCATTGTCCACTGGCTTTTCGAATGTCATAACTTATCAGCAGATCACCCGATCACCTTCGCTACGGTCGCTCCTATTTCGGCTGGGCTCTCGCACACATGAACGCCGCAGGATCGGAGAGCTTCCATCTTTTCTGCTGCGGTGCCTTTGCCGCCGGCGATGATAGCACCAGCATGCCCCATTCTTCGTCCTGGCGGAGCGGTTCTTCCGGCAATAAAACTGATAACTGGTTTGGACATATTATCTTTCACGAATTTGGCAGCTTCTTCCTCCGCTGTTCCGCCAATTTCTCCAATCATTACGACGGCTTTGGTATCTGGATCTTGTTCGAACAATGCCAGTGCATCCACAAAGGTAGTGCCAATCACTGGATCGCCGCCAATGCCGATACACGTCGATTGACCAATCCCTCTAATGGTCAATTGATGAACCGCTTCATATGTCAAAGTGCCAGACCGAGAGACAACCCCGATCGATCCTTCTTTATGGATAAAGCCGGGCATGATGCCCACTTTAGCTTTGCCAGGGGAGATCACCCCCGGGCAATTAGGCCCCACCAATCTGGTGGAATGCTTTTTCAAGAAGTCAAAAACTTTAACCATATCAAGTGTGGGAATGCCCTCGGAAATACACACCACCAAACCAATCCCAGCGCTTGCCGATTCGATAATTGCATCGGCTGCAAAAGCTGGGGGAACGAAGATCACCGCGGTATTGGCGCCTTCTTTGGCGACCGCTTCGGCGACAGTGTTGTAAATCGGAATTTTATCATCAAATTTCTGGCCGCCCTTGCCTGGAGTAACGCCCGCTACTACTTTTGTGCCATATTCAATCATCTGACGGGTATGAAATGTACCTTCTCCACCAGTTATCCCTTGAACGACCAGTCGGGTATTTTTATCGACTAAGATGCTCAATTTTTCCCTCCATATTTTTTCAGGGAGCACGGATGACGAGATTTGAGTGGATTCACAAGAATTTCATTTTTAATCTTCTGTTCAAATCAGTGTCATCTGTGCAATCCGTGTTCTATTCGATTATTTTGATCTTTTCCCAAGCAAGCTGAAATATCACAATGCCATCAGCTTTGGGCTGAATTCAATCTTTCAACAAAGCATGTGGCAGAGAGGCCCAGCTATTTTTCGCATTTCTAAAGAAAAGCCAATGGTCAAAAGCGAACTAACTGGCCAACGCTTCAACGACACGCTGAGCCGCCTCTTGAAATGAGTTGGCCACCAAGAACTTCAGGCCCGATTCTTTTAGAATCTGGGCTGCTTCTTCGGCATTGGTCCCGGCCAATCGGACAATCATCGGTACCTTCACGCTGACTTTTTTGGCTGCCTCGACCACGCCGGTGGCCACTCGATCGCAACGAACGATGCCGCCGAAAATATTGATCAGAACGGCCTTCACATTGGGATCGCTAAGGATGATTTTAAAGCCATTTTCGACCGTCTCTGCGCTGGCGCCGCCGCCGACATCAAGAAAATTGGCTGGATTGCCGCCGGCTAATTTGATCAAATCCATGGTCGCCATGGCCAATCCTGCGCCGTTGACCATACATCCGACATTGCCATCCAGCTTGATATAATTGAGATCATATTTAGAGGCTTCAACCTCCAATGGCTCTTCTTCATCAATATCGCGTAGCTCTACAATATCCTTGTGCCGAAATAGCGCATTATCATCGATATTGATCTTCGCATCGAGCGCCAAGACACGGCCATCTGTTGTGACCACTAACGGATTGATTTCAGCCAAAGAGGCATCAACAGCAACGTAAGCATTATAAAGCGCTGTGAGAAATTGGACAGCATTTTTGAATTGATCGCCCGATAGCCCCAGTCCAAACGCCAGCTTGCGCGCTTGGTATGGCATGAAGCCCACCCCAGGATCGATCCATTCCTTCAATATTTTCTCTGGTGATTCGGCAGCCACTTTTTCAATCTCCACTCCGCCTTCGGTGCTTACCATAAAAACCAATTGGGATTTGGAACGGTCTAAAACGATACCAGCATACAGTTCTCGGTCAATGGCCAACCCCTGCTCCACCAGGACGCGCTTGACAATTTTCCCCTCAGGACCCGTTTGATGGGTCACCAATCTCATGCCGATCATTTTGCTGGCGATTTCTTCTGCTTCCTGAGGATTTTTGGCCAGTTTAACTCCGCCGCCTTTTCCCCGACCGCCAGCATGAATCTGTGCCTTGACGACCACGGTCCCGCCACCAAGTTCCTCGGCGATTCGCCTGGCTTCAGCAGCGGTAAAAGCCACCCGGCCCTCTGGCACAGGAACATGAAATTTCCGCAAGATGTCCTTCGCTTGATATTCGTGTATCTTCATTCATCCTCCTAAACATTATTTTGTATCTAACTTTCTGCAAAATGATCGATTAATTAAGCACTCCACATTTTCCCGTATTGATACAACACTGACGATGATTTATTCAGCATCTTTTAACGTTACATCATTCTATTGCCTTTTGAATCATTCTTTAACGATTCGCGTTCCGGTTCTTCCTTCGACCGCATCCGTCATCCGCTCGGTCGCGGTGATAATGCAGACTTCGCCACCGCTCTCGATAAAATTGATGGCTGCCTGAATTTTCGGTCCCATGCTGCCAGCAGGAAATTGGCCTGCTTCGAGGTATTGTTTCGCCTCAGCCACGGTCAACCGATCCAGATCGATCTGATTGTATTGTCGATAATTCAGTGCGACCTTTTCTACGGCGGTGAGGATATAGAGCTCTTGGGCACCGATGTCGCGCGCCAGAATGGCCGCGCTCAGGTCCTTGTCTACTACCCCATCAACGCCCTCTAATGTGCCATCATCTTCAACATAAACTGGAGCGCCACCGCCGCCGACCGTGATCACAACGACTCCGGCATCGACCAACATTCGGATGACATTTTTTTCGACAATTTCCAGCGGGATCGGCGAAGGTACTACCCGGCGCCAGCCACGGCCCGGATCGTACTTAATGACCCAATTCCGGCTATGCTCTAATTGTTTCACCTCATGCTCGTGATAGAACGGGCCAACAAATTTGGTCGGGTTGAGGATGGATGGATCGTTTTTATCAACGATCACCTGAGCCACCACGCAAGCGACCTCCCGCTCGATGCCTCTCAAATGCAATTTATTTTGCAACGACTGCGCGATCATATAGCCCATACCGCCCTCAAGGTCTGCAACCAAGACGCCCAGCGGCACCGGTGGCACTTTATGTCGGGACTCTTCCACTCGAATCAGAGCATTGCCAACCTGCGGACCATTCCCATGCGTGATCGCGACCAGATACCCCCGTTGAATCAGATCCGCAACCCCGACCAAACTGCGCCGCGTATTTGCAAATTGCTGGTAAATATTTCCCTCTTCAAATTCGCGGGTGATGGCATTGCCTCCCAAGGCGACAACTGCTTTGCGTACTGCTGATTTCATAATTTTTTCCTGACAAGTTGACCCCTTGCCAAAATGCAAAATATTTGACTTTGAATTCTGCTAATGACCCAAATTTTTTTGAATGCTCAAACAGCAAATAGAGAAATTAAAAGCATCCAATTTTGGTTTCCAATCAAAATCTTTATTACAGCTTGGTTCAAAATAGCTCGGTTATCTTGATCAAAAAAGAAAATCTCCCGAAGTCAAAAAGTGACCTCGGGAGATATTATTTATTTAAAGCGAATCAACACATCCTCCAGATTCGGCCGACCGATCTCCTGGAGTTCGTAGATCACGCGAACCGCCGGCTTATTGATCTTGATTAACTTTCGCAAGTCAATTGGCGTCCCAATGATTACCACATCGCATTCGGCCTTGTTGATGGTCTTCTCCAGGTCTTTGATCTGTTGTTCGCCATATCCCATCGCTGGCAGCAAAGCGCCGATCTCTGGGTATTTCTCAAATGTCTCGGCGATTTTGCCGACGACCCAGGGTCGCGGATCTACAATTTCGGTCGCCCCGAATTTTTCAGCCGCAACCACACCAGCACCAAAACCCATCTCGCCATGCGTCAATGTGGGGCCGTCCTCAACTACCAGCGCCCGGCGACCACGAATCAGCTCTGGCTGCTCCACAATTAATGGCGAAGCTGCGTCGATAATGATAGCCTTCGGATTCACTTCTCGAACGCTCTGGCGAACATATTCGATATCATCATATTCTGCTGTATCAATCTTATTGATGATCACCACATCGGCCATGCGGAGATTGGTTTCACCAGGATGATAGGTCAATTCGTGACCGGCGCGATGCGGGTCTGCCACCACGATATGGAGATCCGGCTGGTAAAATGGCGTATCGTTGTTCCCACCGTCCCAGAGAACAATATCAGCCTCTTGCTCAGCCTGGCGGAGGATCGCCTCATAATCCACTCCTGCATAAACAATGGTGCCACGATTAATATGCGGCTCGTATTCCTCGCGCTCCTCGATGGTACATCTGTGCTTGTCCATGTCCTCGTAGCTGGCAAAACGCTGCACTTTTTGAGCAGACAGATCACCATAGGGCATGGGATGTCGCACGGCCACCAATTTTTTGCCATATGACTTCAGGATATCGCTCACTCTGCGAGTGGTTTGGCTCTTACCGCATCCAGTTCGAACCGCACAAATCGCGATGACTGGCTTATTACTTTTCAGGCTGGTCGTCCGAGTGCCCATCAGCCAGAAATCTGCGCCCGCCGCAGTAACGATCGAGGCCTTGTGCATTACATACTCGTGCGGCACATCACTATAAGCAAAAACCACCCGATCCACCTGGTGCTGACGGATCAGATCGCTCAATTGCTCCTCTGGGTAAATCGGAATCCCATTCGGATATAATTTCCCCGCTAATTCTGTAGGGTAGGTCCTTCCCTCAATATCAGGGATCTGAGTGGCAGTAAAGGCCACCACTTCAAACATTTCATTATCACGAAATCGTAAATTGAAATTATGGAAATCACGTCCGGCCGCTCCCATGATAATCACTTTTTCTCGACTCATAAAACCTCCACGATATGTTCGATAGAGAACTTGCTGTAATTAGTGGACCAAAAGTTTTTCAATTACAAGTCATCTAGAAATCAATACCAAATAAGACGATGCCCTTACAGCATCAGCTATCGAACATCCGATGCCAGACGTCCTCCAATGATCGAAATACTGGAATTTGATAGTCTATGTCAATCATAGTTGCTCAATTCTGCGAAATAAGCGATGAGATGGTTCATCAGTTCTGTTCCAGCTTTTATCTGAAACAACTCGTTTCTGACCATGCCGCTATTGGGGAGTCCTTTCAGATACCAGCCGAGATGCTTGCGAATTTCACGCAAAGCGATCCGCTCCCCTTTTACCGCTACGAGATCGGCAAGATGCCTTTGAATAACCTCAAGTCTTTGCTCCAAACTGGGGGCAGGCAATTTATGGCCAGTCGTCAGAAAATGATTGGCTTGCTGAAAGATCCAAGGATTTCCGAGGCTGGCTCGACCGATCATCACCAAATCGCACCCGGTTTCATCGATCATGCGTTGAGCATCTTCGCCGGACCGTACATCACCGCTCCCAATGATCGGCAACGATAGTTCCCGCTTGATCGTGGCAATGGTCTCCCAGTCGGCACGACCCGCGTATCCCTGCGTTTGAGTCCTCGGATGAATCGTAATTGCTGCCACACCGCATTGCTCCAGCCGCTTTGCCACCTCCAGCGCATTATTACTTTGGTTATCCCATCCTTTGCGGATTTTGGCCATCACTGGACGCGAACTATGCTGCACGACGGCACGGGCGATCTCCTCAAGGCGATCGATATCTTTGAGCAGCGCAGCCCCAGCTCCGCGTTTGACTACTTTTCGGACCGGGCACCCAAAATTTAGATCAATCACATCGGGCTGAAAAGGCTCAATAATGGACAATGCTCGCACAAATGTGTCAGGATCTGAGCCAAAAAGCTGAAACCCGATCGGACGCTCCGATTCCCGAAAGAAAACATACTCCAGCGTCCGACGATTGTTACGAAGCAGCCCATCCACGCTGATCATTTCGCTGAACACCATGGCAGCACCGAACCCGCGACAAATGTTGCGAAACGTGGAATCGGAGATCCCTGCCAATGGCGCTAAAATTACCCTACCGTCCAAATGAATTTCATTTAATTTCATGAGTTAAAAGATAATAACTTATTGCCAAATTTGCAAGCGCTTTTTCGATAAATTTGCGTCAAGATATCGATTCATTAAAGCAGCATATCGAAGTTTGAAATGTTACCTAAGTTTTTGGGTTGCGCTGGTCTTTCAATGATTGAATAACAAAGTACTGCGTGATCCGGCACAACGCATTCTACCCAGCATCGAAGCTTTGGCCGTAAAACATGGAATTAGCGAAGCCTGTATCAATCTGCATCCCCAGAAATCGCAACAACTCATTTATGAATAAGTTCAACGCGGATTGGACCCATTGCCAAATTTAAGCTGCTACAATACCAGACGTCGTTTGCAGTGGAAATAAATTTCAAAAAAAAGAAGTGGCTAATGGGGCGGCCTGGTATCCTGGCGCTTCGAGAAAAGGCGATTTCACGGTGGAGCTAACCTGCAACGATTTTTTTGATTGTATGCACCATTTCTAATGGGCTACCTGATGCGAGTGTCGGTAAAATGACAAATGGCGCTGAAAGATTTATAATGATTAAACAAATTTTTTTGATCTTAGCTGATATGGTTTTAATTTAATAAACCAATCTGAAGAACTAAAAATGAATTCAATGGAAACTTTCCTTGTTTTGCTGATCGGACTGGTGGCTGGCTGGACGGATTCTCAAAGGCAAAGGATTTGCCTAGCAGGCAATCTGATCGTCGGTGTGATTGGTGCGTTGTTGGGAGGATTTCTCTCTAGCTTATTGGATTTGAAAGTGGTCGGTATTTGGGAGGCTCTGACCGCCGCACTGATCGGCGGCATCGTCCTCATCTGGCTGAACGGCCTCATCAAATTAAAATAGGCCAATTGCTGATTTCTTCAATCAAATGGTCAGCGTTGACAAATTAGCATCACTAGGCAGAGGACTTTCCCCCTGCTAATTTCTTGCCGTAGCAGCAAATCGTCCGAGGAGATTTAGCAAAAGATCGGGCAAATTTGCTCCGTCGCTTCCGCCGCGCGGCGTGACAGCTTATTGAGTGAGCCTGAACAACAACAGTCTGTAGCGCAGCCTCAAATCCTGCGCTACAGACTGCGGAGAGTTATCGCACATGGGAGCAACAATTCACTTCTGTCGAACACCGGCTATTTTATAAAAGTCATTTTTCGCTGTTGTTCAAACTGACCAGCTTTGAGTACACAGATATAGTTGCCAGATACGACCTTTTGCCCGTGATGATCCGTGCCATCCCAAGACAGGCGATAAGCACCAGCGGTTGAGAAACCATCAATGAGCGTCTTCACGATCTTACCCTGCAAATCGTAAATTTTAAGGCTCACATGGCCCGATTCCCTAATGGAAAAAGCGATCGTGGTCGTGGGATTGAACGGATTGGGATAATTTTGTTCTAACAAATAGCCAGATGGATGCGCGGTAAGAGTTACGATAATTGGGCCGTGAAATTTAATAGTGCCGGAAAAATCAACATCCGCTAATTTATAATAATAGGTCTCGCCCATCATCACGTCGCGGTCAACAAATGAATAATGATGTACCTGACTCGAATTGCCTGCACCAGGGATGAGCGTCCGAGTGATTTGTTGATAGTCTCTATCTTTCGATCGGCTGCGATAGAGCTGGAACCCGTAATTTTCGGTCTCGGACTGAGTGGTCCATTTCAACGTGACCAATCCCGCCCCGATTTCAGCAGTGAAAGAGGAAAGCTCAACCGGCGTGCCATCTTCGAGATAAAGCTGCTGGACTTCAGCCTCAGATAGAACGCGACGATAAAGCCTAACTTCATCAATAATGCCTTGATAACTACTCCCGCTGGTCTCTGGTCTAATTCTCCCCATCGTGAATTCACAATTGTGCGGGTCGATATTTCCTGAGGTGGCTACGCTGTTGACCAATTCACCATTAACATATAATTTGCAGAGGCCCGGGTATTGCCACGTGGCGACTATATGATACCAGGTATTTGTATTAACAGGATTGCCCTCAACATTCACCACATTAAAACCTCCAATGCTTGCTGAAATTGCACCGTTGTTATAAAGGTTAAGATTTAAGCCATATTCATAGGTATCGGGATAATCGCTTTTCATCAGAATATGAGAACCACCAGGCGGGATGGTTGGAAAACTAACCCAGGCGCAAATGGTCAAAGAATCTCTTAAATTCATGCTGCTGCTGCTCGGTACGAGAATATAATCATCGATGCCATCAAATTCATAAGCGCTTTGCGGCCTACCCAGACGATCGCTGGTCAGCATTGCGCCATATACTGTGCCATCGTTCCCATTACCACTTTCATCATTGGCATTCCCATTGAATGGATAATAGGCCACTAATCCATCTGAATTTTCCTCATACCAAAGTTCAAGGTCGTCGAAATAGTAGAGATTACCGTCATGCTCAGAGAACAGATAAAATGCATTATAATAATCACCGTAAATGTTGGTCGCCTGCAGCCGAGTGATTTTCTGGATGTCGTTGATCCAGACATCAATGCATTTGGTAATGTGATCGTACCTAACTTTTATTTTGTACCATTGATTGGGTGTAAAATCGTCGATCTCAACATTCAAATCATAACCCACCTGGCAATAAATTTTGCCAAAGTCAAAATAAACGGTACCATAATTGCCCGTCGTTGGGATGTTGGTATTGATCAATCCCAGACCGCCGTCATTTCCGGTAGGTAGAACCCACGCTTGCCAGTAGATAACGTGCCGCTGTACAGTCACGGATTTTTCCATTTGCGCTGTCCAACCCGGCGCACCTTTCATCTGCATGCTTTGTGATCCAGAATGCGAGTGTGAATTGACGACCACCTGATAGGAATTGCCCGCGCCATTATAGCGCAAATACCATCCGCCCGATGACGGAAATGTGCCTGCTGTGTATGAATCAAAATTATCAGCGAATACAGTGCTATGAGCATTCTGGGCCTGAACAGTCGTTAACAGGCAAATAGACATAGCGATTGAAAAAATGATTAGCTTTTTCATTGTAGCTTCCCCCGATGATGAATTTTCCATGATTGTTTGTAGAGTTGATTGACAAATGTTTTGCCTCAGCAAAGCAAAAGATTCACGTATCCACTTTCGAATGAGCCGATTTTGATAGCTATCCCGCATGGATGGCATTTTGGATATTCGTCATTTTCAAAATGAGGAAATGCGAACCAGGTTCTCTAACTGCCAGTGCCTTGGACATCGACAATTTTGATCATCGCCATTGCATCACCCCCCGCGAGAATTTTCTCATTTAATCTTTTATGCTTTTTTAGTAGTTGATTACTGCTGTTTGAACACTATCCGGATAGACTTTCATTTGAATCGTCAGTTTTTGACCATCGCCGTCATAATCGTCCTTGCCTATGGCTTGAATTATCACCAGATGATCATTGGCAGAAATTATCTGGAAATGGCCATTTTCGTTATCGGCAGCAATCCCCAGTTTTTTTAGGCCATCTGCCTCTTTCGTCAAATCCGAGAAAGGATATGGCGTTCCGCCCAAAAACTTTAGCGTGTGATAATAAGCCTGAGCTTTGGCCGCAATGGATAATAAATCCAGTGTCAATGCGTGTTGGCTGGCTTCTTGATGGGCGCTATTGAATTTTTCAATTCCCACGAGAATCGCTGCGCCCACCGCCAGTAATCCCAGCGTGTATAACAACGCCTGTTATTGACCCATTTTGTTCCTGCCTATGAATATGCAAACGCTATAGTGACTGTCACTATTTCTATTAACAAAATCGATGCCAAAAAAATCGATCCCGACAATGGGCTGCTCATTTGCAAAAAAGACAATTACCTATGCTTTGCAAGAAAAAACAAACGGCATGTCCAACGCATGATCAATGTTTTGATTTGTCAACCTGAAAATAGCCGAATGTTGCGGATTTGAGGCGTCTGCCGATCGGATGATGAATTGATGGAAAATAAGGGCGAACTGGTTGGAAAATCATGGAGGATGAGAAATGGCATTCGAGGTTTAGCTAAGAAAATGGTTACTTCTGGAAAAGAGCATCTTGATCGCAAGACAACCAAATTTTTTAAATGAGGCAAATTAGCTAGCGAATGGAATGTGATCGATGAAGCTGACAATCGCCTGACCGATAGCGGAAGTGGCGCTCTGGCTTCTGATTGATTCTGGTGGGCTTGGGATGGGGAAATAGCGTGCGGCATGTAAAATTATTGCTTTTCGATGCCATACTGTTTCATTTTTTTCCACAACTGGGTGCGCTCAATGCCCATGGCGTTAGCGGTTTCCAGAATTTTCCAATTATTGCTGATCAGCATGTTAAGAATAAATTCGCGCTCAAATTGTTCACGTGCCGCATGAAGGGTCAAGCCCTTAGAGTCTGATGGCTTAGCAGCATTCTTCTTCAATGCTTGCCACGCTTCTCGCGTGCTAATGGTGTCGTCATCCGAGAGGACAATCATCCGCTCTACGGTATTGCGTAACTCGCGAATATTGCCCGGCCAATCGTGGTCCAGAAAAATTTTCATCACGCCCCGCTCCAGCTTTTTGGCAGGCAAATGTTTTTCCTCGCTGCAGCGCTTCATGAAAAAATCGACCAACAGCGGGATATCTTCCCGGCGTTCGCGCAATGGGGGCACTTCAATAGTGATGACATTCAACCGATAGTACAGATCCTCACGAAAGCTGCCCTCAGCTATTTTTTCAGTGATATTTTTATTGGTTGCCGCAATCACTTGAATGTCGATCGGGATCGGACGTTCCCCGCCCACACGATCGATAGCGCCATCTTCCAGCACACGCAAGATTTTCGCTTGCAACTGCGCACTGGCATCGCCAATTTCGTCCAGCAGTATGGTGCCCCGGTCGGCCTGCTCGAATTTGCCCCGGTGCGAGGTGTATGCGGTGGTGAAAGCTCCCTTTTGATGCCCAAACAATTCGCTTTCGATCAAATTTTCCGGAATTGCTGCACAGTTGACCGTGACGAACGGTTCTGAGCGCCGCGGACCATTGTGATGAATAGCCCGGGCGATCAGTTCTTTGCCGGTGCCATTTTCACCCATAATGAGCACCTTACTCTGACTCATAGCCGCTCGGTCAATCAGATGATAAATGCGCTGCATAGCCGGCCCGGTGCCAACCATCTGATATCGTTCCTGAGCCTCCTGGACCAGTCGATTGCGCTGTCGGATCAGCGTCAATTTTTCGACTGCATTGCGTACAGTGAGTAACGTGCGTTGCATTTCCAGGGGCTTCTCCAGGAAATCATAAGCGCCCAGCTTCGTGGCTTCCACCGCCAATTGGATGGTACCTTTGCCGCTGATAATGACCACGCCGATCTCAGGAAAATCGGCGGCCACGCGACGCAGAACCTCCATGCCATTGACTCGCGGCATATCCAGATCCAGCAGCATCAGATCAATCGATCGCTGCCCCAGATAATCCAGCGCAATCTTCCCGTCATACGCTTCTTCAATTTCATAGCCATGTTGATGAAGTATCTCGCGCAGACCTTCTCGCACATAACGATCATCATCAACAATAAGAATGGTGGCACCATGAGCAGACATAATCATCCTCGCTTGAATTTTATGGCCGATCTCTTTGCAAAATTGAATTGCAATCTTTGTTCCAGGTGGCATCAATAGACCGGAAGATAGAGAGAAAAGGCTGTGCCGGCGCCAGGCTCACTGGCAACCTCGATATAACCTTGATGATCGTCGATGGTTTTTTTGACATAGGCCAAGCCGAGACCGTTGCCGCCTTCGGTGCGAGTAAAATTGGGCTCGAAAAGATGACCCAATTCCGCTTCGGGAATGCCAATGCCGGTATCCAGCACCTCAATCAGGGCGTAATCTCGTGGGAAGCTACCGTTTCCTGGCAGGATCAATTTCTCTACAAATTGTGTGGTAACGCTAATTTTACCGCCATCGGGCAGAGCATTGACGGCGTTTGCGACCAGATTTTCGATTACCGATTGCATGGCTTCCTGATCGATTTTGATGCTGGGCAAATTGGCACTGGCTTTGAAATCGATTTGAATGTCCGGTGGCAGTCCCGCGCGAATTCCATTCACCATCTCCAGCAAAAATTCATTGAGATTGGTGTTCGCTGGATTCAGGCGATCGACATTGACAAATTTCATAAAATTCTTTGAAATGCGGCGCAGTGACTCAATGCGCTCGATGATTCTTTTGATCCCCGATTCAAATTTTTCCGCTACAGGCGGGGCTAAGTCCTGCTGATACATTTGCAGATGCTCCAGGGTGAGGCGGATGCTGGTCAATGGATTTTTAATGTCGTGAGCAGTTTTTTGGGCCATCTGGCACCAGAGCTTCGCCTGCCAGATTTCCTCGTTTCGAGATTGATCCAGGAAAATGGCCAGCCACCAGGATTTTTGCCTTCCCTTCATGGGCACTGGCTCAACAATGATTAGAAATTTGGCGGGTTTCTGGTTGCTGGTGATGTTCACGATTTTTTCATCGCGTCGCAGGGGACGGCTGGGCGTTTGCTCCAGGAAAGCGACCACATCAGGGAAGCGCTCGAAAATGTCGCTGATCCGCCGATGCCGACCATGAACTGTTGGAACTGCCAGCCATTGCTGCAATGTGCTGTTCATTTGATGGATGCGCAGGTGATGATCAAAGAGCACTATCCCGCGCGGATCGCTTTCGACCACCAGGGACTGAATACCATTGAACAATTGACAGCGCAGGTAGAGTTGGTTCGCGAGGACGGCTAAGAAAATTAGCAGGCCCGTCGTTATTATGGGCCACATCCACGAAGAGTATCGGATAAAGAGATAAAAGCGATTAGGAACCAAATCTCCCAATTCAAAGCCATTCTTTCCCTGCAGCACAAGCTGGGGGGGCAGGTTATCGCCACGGCGCACCACGCCAATGCACCTGGCTTCTGGAAATGTTGCTCGGATGCGCATCTGCTGATTCAATAGAAAATCGCCGCCAACGCTCGATACCACGATGTTATCAATTCCGTCAGGAGGGCTGTTGGATAGATTTTTAATTTCATGAATATGTACCGGAAATCGATGAAAGCTGATCTCTTCAAATCGATTATTTAGCACGATGATTTCCCGCTGGGAGCCCAACGCAATGATCTCCGGAAATTGGTCACGATTCAGATTCGCGGTGATCACGCTGAATAATGAGCGGTTATAGGACCACTTCTTTTTCTCTTCAAATGTCACTGGATTCAATTCGACAATTTTCGATTCCGTAATCCGCTCAGAGTTGCACTCGGTCCAGGCCAGTAGTTCCTTTTTACCATCGCCATTCATATCAGTGTAGCTTAACCAATAATTGGAAAATCGGCTGCTCACCAATTGATGTCGAATGATTTGCGGTGTTGGGGTTAGCTCATACGTAATCAGGTAACTGTGTTGGTCATCAAAGCCGCCAGCAACGGCACCGTTATCGGGAGCTGTACCAAAGCAAATGATTTCCAGCTCACCATTGCCATCAAAATCATCCAGAAAATTGTCGCGCGGGGGGGATCCAACAATCTTACAGCCAATTCGTTTGCCGTCTTGAAGCGAATGCACCAGAATCCCGCGTGGCAATCGGGCGTAGCCGGTCGTAATCACCGTGATCAGTTCTTTTTCCCCATTTTGGTCAAGATCGCGAACATAAAATCCTCGAACGAACGGATCCCAGGGGAAATAGCCGCCATCTTCAATCCTGGGCTGGCCATTGATCAAAAAAAACGTTGCTAATTTCAGCCCGCGATTGGACACCAGACTCACAAACAACGAATCATGGCGCATGAAGGGCACCAGGATTTCCAGCAGACCATCATCATTGTAATCCAGGGTATAAATCACCTCAAGAATGCGACCAGCAAATATCGCCTGTTCAATCGTCTTGCCCTCGAACGTCATCAGCAGAATGAACGAACCATATTGGCCCTGCGCTATGGTCGTATCCACGGCGATGATTTCGGTGAAACCGTTTTTATCCAGGTCGGCCAAAAAAATTTGATCGCCTGCGATTGGCAACACGCTCTTGAATTGAGACGGTTGTTTATCGGGCTGCCAGATCGCTTGTTTGGCTGGCGAGCAGGCAAAACCAGCTAACAAAAGAGCTACAGAACAGCATCTAATGAATGCAATAAAACCTACTAATTCCCCCCCACACTGCTTTTGCTTGAATGCGAAACCCAATTGCTTCATGGAAAAGCCTGCTCAATTTGTTTTGATAAACTGGACCAATCTCAGCCACAAAACCGCTGATTCCAGGATGGTATGCCTGCGTTGCAAATGATGCGCCAGAATCAGAAAATTTGCTTGCTTATTAAATAATACCAACATCGGAATTAAGCTGAGAAAGATTTTTTTGCAGAAACCTCTCCGACTTGACCGGTCGCTGCTAGCGACCGGTCTGTCAGGCTGTGATTCTGGTACTGACCAGCTGGACAGGAGGGCTAAATTAGGTCGGCCAGATTTTTTTCCTTTGAATTAAAATCATCATGTCTAATAACCTGAATAGCTGCAAAAAATTTTAAAAAATCGCTTGAAATTTTGACCCATGAATGTTAAGTTAAATCTGCAATGGATTGCCTCAGAAAGCTAACTAGAACTCGCACACCTATCGAAACCTTTAGCACCTGAACCAGAACCTGAGACGGAAGCCAGATAACAGCCAGCCATTGCCTGGGGGAGCTTACGTTCTTTTATTCTAACAACCCAATGATTTAACTTGTGAACCAACCGAAAGGAGCACTATCATGAACCGATCGATTTTTTCACTGATCACTATTTTTTCACTGATCACTATCTTTTCACTGATCACTGCTCCCTGGGCCTTGTCCCAGGGCATCTGGAAAACGTATACCCGAGCCGATGGATTGGCAGGGGATACTGTGTATTGCATTAACCAGGACAAATTTGGCAATATGTGGTTTGGGACGCGCGGAACTGGATTGAGTAAGCTCGATATTAATGGTGTATTGAATAGCTTTATGACTGGCGATAGCAATGTTTATATCTATGATATTGAAATTGATAGTATCAATAACAAATGGATGGCCTTAGCTCAAATTCATGCGCACTTAGATGGAACTTATGTTGTAAAATTTGATGATTCCAGTTTCACTTATTACAGCCCAAGTGGATATCCAAAGGACGATCCTAAACCTATTTGTTTGGGACAGGATGCTTCAGGACATATCTGGTGCGGTACCACCACGGGGCTTGCCTATTGGTTTGACGGTCTTACCTGGCATCCTGTCGAGATCATTCCCAATTCGGATTGGTCGTTCATCAGGGAAATAAAACTAGATCGCAAAGGTAATCTTTATTTTGCTCATGATAAAGGCATTTCAGTAATAAAAGATGGCATTCCGCGTTGGATTTGGGGTGCCTGGCTCATCTATGTAACACCTGACCTCGCTTTTGATAAACAGAATAGATTATGGTTTGCGCTACTTTACGAAGAGCCCTGGGGCTTAGGCATGATAGATGGCAATACTGTGCGCCTCTGGTCGACAACTGATGGTTTGCTTATGCCTGGTACTCGAGCCGTCGCAATTGATTCAAGCAATTATGTTTGGATAGCTAATATTCCTTATGGCCACAATTTTTTTGGCGTATCCAAATTTGACGGTAATACTTTTACTCATTTTAATCACGATGATGGATTAGCCTATGCTTATGTCTATGATATTTACGTCGACAAGAAAGGGCAGATTTGGTTTGGTACTCATGGTGGCGGTGTTTCAGTTTTAAAAGATACGACTACCAATCTTGTCAATCAGTCCGATCAGATTGATACTTCAGAAAAAAATTTTGCTTTATTGCATAGCTATCCTAATCCTTTCAATTCCTCCACTACTATTCAATACCAGTTAAGCCAGAGAGGCAAGGTTGAATTAGCAATCTATAATCTAACAGGAAGCGAGGTGATGAAGTTAATCAATGAAGAACAATCGGCAGGAGGGCATCAGGTGATCTGGAACTCGAAAGACAAAACTGGAAAAGAGGTGACCAGTGGGATTTATATCGCGGTATTAACATCAGGCAATTTTAAAAAATCCATTAAACTTACATTAATCCGTTAAACGAATAGGAGGTTGTTATGAGCATCAATCATTTAAAACCAATGGTAAAGATAATGGTTATCTGCATAACTATCATCGGACTCAATCGTTGTGTCCTGGCCCAAACGTATTTTCCGCTGGGCATCTGGAACTATGATGTCACAGGCCCAGAGTATCGGGTCTGGTATAACAATGAGATGAATCTCATCAGAAATATTAATGCCACTTATTTGGCGCAAATGTCCTATCATGCTCAAGAAGCGATGATCGATTCCTGTACCACCCGTTTTGCGGGAGCTGTTAGAACAGAATTAGTTCATGATACGACTGGTGATTTTTATCCTATTCCTCCGAATGAACCAAATAATCCGACATTTTGGAGGTACATTTCTGGCAATGATGCAGCAAATATTGATTCCGCGCATGTACTGCAATTTGTCAATAATATAGCATCTTGCTATAATTATTTATCCGATCCCGGACTGGGTGCCATCCGTGTTGCCCATCAAGGTCAAATGGATCAAGCGGATCATTGGCCCTATATTCAGTATGCTTGTTTTCTGATCAGCGTCAATCCCAACTTTGGCGGCTATGTCCAGTCAGTAGCTGTTCACAATGTCTTTCATTGGAATGGCTGGGATACATTGAGTTTAGAAAATTTCTATCGCCAGGTCGATTTTCTGGATGTCTATCAGCATGAATATTATCCGTTTTTCCGAAGCCATCAGCGAAGAAATGTCGGCATTCAATTCCCACCTTACTATGGTAATGACTACCAAACTGCGATTATTGACCAGCGCCTGCTGGCGACGTATGATCAAACCAGAAGAGCGTTATCCAGGAGCGGAAATAACCATACCACTTTAGAAGTTATTATTCAAACTTGTAGCCAGTTCACTTATGAGAGCGATACAACTTATTTTAGACGACCCACTGAAGCGGAGATCTGGCTGCAGGCATTTTTAGCATTAGGTAGAGGATACAAGGGGGTCCATACTTATGTGTACCGAACTGTTCCCTATACAGGGTATTTTGTTCCTTTTGACTCGGGACTGGTGGCCTCTACCACACCACCAACCGCACGGACAGCGATCAATCCTTATTTTAATTATGTTGCTCAGTTATATGAACATTTAGCCGAATTGGGCGATGATATCCTGCCGCTCACCGTTCTGGACGCCTTCACCTGGACGGGAACACCACATAGCTACATCACCGATATTCTGGATGACGTTGACGATGGTGGTCATGCCACGATTGAGGTCAGCCTCATGGATCACCCGTCCAACAATTACGATTATTTCCTGCTGGTCAATCGCCGCTGCTCCAGCGACAACAATGGCACACCAGCGCCAGCGCAGACCATCACCGTTCGCACCAATAAATCAGGGCAATACCAAATTCGGGATTTATATTCTGGCGAATTGTTTGTTACCAGCAATGGCTATTTTCGCAATATCACCATTGGTCCTGGCAGGGGGCGATTATTTGAATTGCGTCCCATGTTTGCGGCCAATGAGACCTGGGATACGGATACGGTCAATGTGTCCAGCAGCATCACCGTGCCGTCGGGAAAGACGTTGACAATTGCTCC